>CALLQM010000001.1 GCA_938014855.1 uncultured Clostridia bacterium
GACTATGGAAATGAACCGTTCGGATTACAAAAAGATTACCGAAACATATTTCCCATTTTGGAAACACCTTTCCAATCAGGAACAAGAAACCTTGCTGCAAAACATTTCACTGGTCACTTATCCGAAAGGAACCACCATCCACAACGGCAATCAAGACTGCATCGGTGTGCTTTTAGTAAAAAGCGGCACACTTCGTACTTACATGCTTTCGGAAGAAGGGCGAGAAATTACTCTGTACAGGCTCTATAAAGGGGATATCTGCATCCTTTCTGCATCCTGTATTCTGCAAAGCATTACGTTCGACGTGCAAATTAACGCTGAAACGGATTGTGAAACCATTCAAATCAGTTCCGCTGTATTTTCGGAACTGTCAAACCATAATGTTT
This sequence comes from uncultured Clostridia bacterium, assembly GCA_938014855.1. GTDB lineage: Bacteria > Bacillota > Clostridia > Oscillospirales > Ruminococcaceae > Anaerotruncus. Next base: position 387 of record CALLQM010000001.1, read on the forward strand.
ACGTGGAAAACTTTTCTTATCAGCTTGCCGCCGATCGTTTTTCTGACGTGATGTGGACCATGCAGCAAATCTTATTTATGAGTTTTGACAAGCGTTTGGCTGTTTTTTTAGACGAAGAACTGGGCAAAACAGAAGACGACACCATCCGGCTCACGCACGAGCAAGTCGCCAAATATATGGGAAGTGCGCGCGAAGTAGTTTCGCGGATGTTAAAATATTTTTCCGATGAAGGAATCGTTCAGCTTTCCCGCGGGGGAATTCGTGTGATCGATAAGAAAAAACTTCATCAGATCAGCCGAACATAAATGATACTTTTCCATTAAACATGATAAATGGATTCCAGCCGTTTCAGCCTGCGCTGATTCTCCAAATCCAAAGCCACTGGCTTCAGATTTCTCGCCCGGTATTCTCCGGGCGATTCGCCTGTTACGCGGCGAAACACTTTACAAAAATAGTTGGAACCCGAATAACCTACCATATCCGCAACCATCTCAATACTATAATCGCGGTTTTGCAGCATAAGCTTGGCATTATCCAGCTTGATTGACTGCAAAAACTTGCCCGGGCTTTTTCCGGCTTCCGCTGTAAACGTACGAATGAGGTGGTTTTTTGTCACGCCAAGTTCTTCCGCAAGTTCCTCCACTCCGGAAAGAAACGCAAACCGCTCCCGCATAATCGAGATAGCATTCTGCACCAATGGGCTGTATTCTGCCGGATTTTCTTTGCACCAAGCAATTGTCTCCATCAAAAGCGCAAACACATCCGAGGACGCGGCATAGATATTTTTCGTCATATGATTGCAGGCATGATAACACAAGCGCCCAAGCAATCGATCCAGCCTGCTGGAACTTCCCACCGTCTGAAAAAAGCCGATATTTGCGAGCAGTTCCTCAGCATGTTCCAACAGCACGTAAAGATACGTCGTTTCTTCCAGCGGATACAAAAGAGCCTTTGAAGCATCGGCGGCCGTCAGCACACAGTCCTTCATATAGCCGCATTTGCGGCCGTCAATTTCTGCCTCGCCTTCCCCGCTTAATATATAAAGATACAGCCCGCTGTGCTGGCTGCTGACCACAGCAGGTGAATTTGTGACCGCGTGATAGCCGCAGCGTGTCGGATAAACCCACGTGAAATGATCCGGTATCGGGAAATCCATCGGATATGTTCCATATTCCATTTCATTTGTACAAAACATCAATATTTCACCCTGCCAATCAAAAAATTACCCTTGATGTTCGTGTTTTCGACGTTTATAATAAAGTCATAAGAGATATTTATAGTATATCAGTAAAAATTAAAAAATCAATAAATTACTATTGGAGGCAGGACGATGGCAAGCATTTCCTTAAAAAACATGTATAAAGTCTATCCCGGCGACGTCACCGCCGTACACGATTTTAACCTTGAAATCGAAGATAAAGAATTTATCATCCTTGTTGGACCTTCCGGATGCGGTAAATCAACCACACTTCGTATGATCGCAGGATTGGAAGAAATTTCAAAGGGTGAACTTTACATCGGTGACCGTCTGGTGAACGACGTTGCTCCGAAAGACCGCGACATCGCGATGGTGTTCCAGAACTATGCGCTTTATCCGCATATGACGGTCTTTAAGAATATGGCATTTGGTCTTCAGCTTCGCAAAACTCCAAAAGAGGAAATTAAGCAAAAAGTTGAAGAAGCTGCAAGAATTCTCGATATCGAGCATCTGCTCAACAGAAAACCAAAGGCTTTGTCCGGCGGTCAGAGACAGCGTGTTGCTCTGGGACGTGCGATGGTTCGTAACCCAGCAGTCTTCCTGCTTGACGAGCCGCTGTCCAACTTGGACGCAAAACTGCGTACCGCAATGAGATCCGAAATCACAAAGCTTCATAAACGTTTGGGAACCACGTTTGTTTACGTAACCCATGACCAGACCGAAGCTATGACCATGGCGGACCGCATCGTTGTTATGAAAGACGGATTCATCCAGCAGGTTGATACTCCGCAAAACCTGTATGACAAACCGCGCAATATCTTTGTTGCAGGATTTATCGGTTCTCCGCAAATGAACTTCCTGGATGTCACCGTTCAGAAAAAAGGTGACGGCTATGTTGGTATGTTCGGCAATTCCGAAATCACCATCCCTGCAGGAAAGGTTTCTCCCAAAACTCTTGACTCCTATGTCGGAAAAACAATCGTTTTGGGTATTCGTCCTGAAAACCTGCACGACGAAGAGGCTTACTCCAATATTGCAACCGCCAGCACCATTGAAGCAAAAGTCGATTTGGCTGAGCTGATGGGTTCTGAAATCTATCTGTATATGACCAGCGGCAGCTCCAAGCTGGTTGCGAAAGTTCCGCCTCGCAGCAGTGTAAAAGACGGCGACACCATCAAAATCGCCATTGACTGCACCAAAATCCATCTCTTTGATAAAGAGACGGAGCAGGCAATCTGCAACTAATTTGTCTTTTACATTTTCTTTCTATAAATCCGGCAGCGTCCTAATCACGCTGCCGGATTTGCATTTCAAATTGCATCCGTGGTATTATAAAGATAATTTTGATGTTTCTTCAAGTGAGGGGTCTTAATGGGCATTTTCAGAAGTAATTTTAATCGTCCCGGGCCGGGCATCCCAAAAAATGCCCCACAAAAAAAGGGTGTCGCGCTCTTTTTTGAAATTTTCTTCCGTGAATTTTTTGAATTAGCAAAATTAAATATGCTGTTCTTATTATTTTGCATTCCGATTATCACCATTCCTGCCGCTTTTACTGCCATGAGCAAAGTAACGGTAACAATGGTGCGGGATGAAAACCACTTCCTTTGGACAGATTTTTGGAAGGAATTTAAAGCCGATTTTGGAAGATCACTCGGTGCGGGTGTGCTTGTTTTTCTCGGTTCAGGTGCCGGAGTCTTTGGAATTTGGTTTTACAGCAAAATGCTTGAAAACAGCGCGTTTTTCTATCTGCCGCTCGGTCTGTCGGCTCTCGTGGTAGTCGTGCTGTCCATCATGGGATTTTACATTTTCCCGATGCTCGCATTGGTGAATCTGCCGCTGAAAAAGATTATTCAAAATGCATTTCTTTTAACATTTGTTTGTCTGCATTACAATCTTTTGACTGTGGTCATTGTGGCAGTCCTTTCTTTTTTTGCATATGGGTTCTTCCCGATTACCCTGCCAATTTTTATTTTTGTGTGGTTTTCCATCATTAACTTTATCACCACATTTTGCGCGTATTACGGAATTCGTAAATTTGTCATTCAAGATAAAACATAAAAAAGTCCCGCCTATCAAAAGGCGGGACTTTTTTATTATGACAATTATAGATCTTGAAACAATTTTTTGTCCAAACCGGTTTTTTCCAGTGTGTAAACTAACAGCAGACCCAAACCTGCACACGGGATAATCTGACCGAGCCCAACGCTGAGCGCATTGATCAAAAAGATTTCCATCGTGAACCCGTTCGAGAAGAAAAAGGTCAGCTCCAGTCCGATAATCACTGCATTCACCAATATGGGCGGAACTGCTGAACAAACCGGGATGTTCTTGATGCGTACATTGCGCAGACGGTACGATAAAACAGCGGCGATCAAGGTCGCCAGTGTTCCAAAAATGATGTCCGGCGGCATTGTCGCTCCCAGCGCAACGCCTACTGCGTTTGAGATGAGGCACCCAAGTGTGACGCCCCAGACGCCAACCGGCGACAAAACTGCGAGCAGACCCAGCGCCTCCGATAAGCGCATTTGGATCACTCCAAACGTAAGCGGCGCCAGCGCGAGGCTGACAGCGGTGTAAAGCGCGGCGATCATCGAACAGACCACCAGCTTTCTGACATTGGTTCTCTTCATATTCATTTTTCCTTTCGTAGGCACTGCGAAAAAGCGCATTTTCCGCGCACCCTAGTTTGTTTTAAGGTCAGGAATTTCCGACTGACCACCGCTTTTGTAAAACGGCACAACTATTGTAATGCAAATCTGTAAAAAACGCAAGTACAGATTGTTATTATCCCGGTTTTATAGTATAATAATGGGTAATTCTAATCATTATCGGAGGTCATGACGCATGGCATATCTGCAGGGGACTTATCCTGTTGCCAAAAAGCGGGAAATCGCCCGCGGAATTTTTGACTACACCATTGCCTGTCCGCCCATTGCTGAGCAAGCACTGCCCGGACAATTTGTGCACATTCGTGTGGATGGTTTTTCATTGCGCCGTCCAATTTCCATCTGCGAAACGGATTCCTCTGCCGGTACCGTCCGAATCGTTTTTGAAGTTCGCGGAGAAGGCACAGCAAAACTTGCCGAAATCAAAGAACATGATACAATGGATTTGTTAGGACCGCTTGGAAACGGTTTTTCACTGCCAAAGCCCGATCAAAAGCTGATCGTAGTCGGCGGCGGCATCGGCGTTCCGCCGATGTTGGAAACCGCCCGCTGTTTTGGCGGAAATACGACCGCCATTATCGGATTCCGCAGTCAAAATGCGGTTATTTTGGAGAACGATTTCAAGCGCATCGGCTGTGACACCCGGCTTGCGACCGACGACGGCTCGGCGGGTTATCACGGTTTTGTCACCGGTCTGCTCGAACAGCGGCTTGCCGAGGGCAGTGCGGATCTTATCTGTGCGTGCGGTCCGATGCCCATGCTTCGCGGAATTGTTAAGCTGGCAGATGCCCATAAGATTCCTACACAGGTATCCCTTGAGGAACGCATGGGATGCGGCGTTGGCGCATGCCTCGTCTGCGCATGCAAAACCGTAAAAGACGGCCGCGAAATCTTTACCCACGTCTGCAAAGACGGTCCTGTTTTTGATGGAAAGGACGTGGTGTTTGAATGAGTAAATTAAACGTAACCGTCGCGGGTGTTTCCTTTAAAAATCCGGTCATTTTAGCATCCGGATGCTGTGGATTCGGCCGCGAATACGATAAACTATATCCGATGGAAAAATTGGGCGGGCTTTCTTTAAAAGGCACCACCCTTCAGGAACGTCAGGGCAATCCTCCCTGCCGCATTGCTGAAACGCCGTCGGGCATGCTCAATTCCGTTGGACTGCAAAACCCCGGAGTTGAAGCATTTTTAAAGAATGAACTTCCCAATTTGTCTAAACGTGATACCGTCATCATTGCCAACGTCGCGGGGTCTTCGCTTGAAGATTACTGCGCCATCGCCGAGCGGCTGGATGACAGCGCCATCGATATGCTGGAAGTCAACATTTCCTGCCCCAACGTCAAAAAAGGCGGCGCGGCATTTGGTACTTCCAGCGAAACCGCCGCCGGTGTCATTTCTGCTATGCGTCGGTATACGACCAAGCCTATGATGGTCAAACTATCCCCAAACGTCACCGATATCGTATCGATTGCAAAAGCCGTAGAAAATGCGGGCGCCGATGCGGTATCGCTCATCAATACACTGTTGGGTATGCGCATCGATCTCAAGACGCGCCGCCCAATTCTGCACAACAATGTCGGCGGCCTGTCGGGTCCGGCGGTCTTCCCTGTCGCTGTTCGGATGGTTTGGCAAGTGGCCGGTGCGGTCAAAATCCCCGTTGTTGGAGTAGGCGGAATTGCAAAATGGCAGGATGCCATTGAAATGATGATGGCGGGTGCACGCGCAGTTCAAATCGGCGCGGCACTATTTAACGACCCCTATGCTCCGCTCAAAGTGCTGGAAGGCATGGAGCAATGGCTCGACGAAAACGGGATTGGCGATATCAACGAAATTGTCGGTACCGTCAAACCTTGGTAACCAGTTTTGAACGAATTTTGTTGGAGGAATCACATGACAACTACAATCTACCTGATTCGCCACGCACAGGCGGAGGGCAACCTGAAGCGCCTGTTTCAAGGGCACACGGATGCCGCTGTCAGTGAAGTGGGAGAAAAACAAATCGACTGCCTTTCAAATCGAATGCAGAATGTAACGTTTGACGCCGTTTATGCAAGCCCGCTTGCACGCGCAGTGCAGACCGCACAGGGTGTTGCAAAAGGGGTTCCCATCACGACGGTTCCGGAACTCATGGAAATCAACGGCGGTGAATTCGAGGGAGTTCCGTTCGGCGAACTGCCCACGCGATTCCCGGAAGTGTTTGTCCACTGGCAGGATGAACCGGAACGCTGTGTTTTGCCGGGCGGCGAATCCATGGAAACGGTTTTCACGCGCATGAAAGCGGCAATCGACCAAATCGCCCGCAAACATCCCGGGCAGACGGTAGCTATCGTTTCCCACGGATGCGCCATCCGCTGTTACTTATGTTATGCCAAAGGCTGGGATATCGAACATCTTCGTTATGTACAGTGGTGTGACAACACCGCTGTAAGCAAAGTGGAATATGACGAGCAATTTATACCCCACCTTATTTTTGAAAATGATTCCGAGCATCTGCCGCAGGAACACTCCACCTTTGCCACACAGGATTGGTGGAAACAGGTTCCGCAAAAGCCGGAATAAGAAACCGCAAAAGGAGAAATTTTATGAAAATCATGGCTGTTGACTATGGAGACGCCCGCACCGGGCTTGCTGTCTGCGACCGCACCGAATACCTCGCATCCCCAATCGGGGTCATTCACGACCGCACGTTCGACAGCATCCTGCATAAAGTTGCCGCCGCTGTCGTGGAATATGATGTCGGCATGGTTGTCGTTGGGCATCCTCTCAATATGAACGGTTCGGAAGGGCCACGCGCAAAGCTTTGTCAAAATTTTGCCGAAAAGCTGGGTGAACTGGTTGAAGTACCGGTACAGCTTTGGGACGAACGCGGCACGACCGTTTCTGCAATCGGGTACCTGAACGAAACGGATACCCGTGGAAAAAAACGAAAAGAAGTGGTGGATGCGGTTGCCGCAACCATTATTTTGGAAAGCTTTATGAATTATCGCAAAAACCACCCGGAAACCAGTGGAAATTAAAGCGACAGCGTAGTAAAATAAGCATATCGGATAGAATGTAAACAAAGGAGCAATATCATGGATTACAACGCACTTGCAGACCTGTTGTTTCCCCAGCTCACAGCTGTGCCTGCTGATATCGAAGCCAAATATCCCCCGCGCCAACTTCCGGAAGGTGCCAAGGTGACACGTATCGCCCCAAGCCCCACCGGATTCATGCATTTGGGCAACCTTTTCGGCGCGATTGCGGACGAACGTCTCGCCCACCAAAGCGGCGGCGTTTTTTATTTGCGCATTGAAGATACCGACCAAAAACGCGAAGTAAAAGGCGGCGTGGAAACGATTTTGAACGTATTCCGCGATTATGAGCTGAACTTTGATGAGGGCGCCGTTTTGGACGGTGACAACGGACAATATGGACCGTACCGCCAACGTCAGCGTGCACAAATCTACCAAACCTTTGCAAAATGGCTGGTTCAGCAAGGGAAAGCGTATCCATGTTTCTGCACAGAGGAAGAACTTGCCGCCATCCATGAAAAACAGGCGGAATTAAAAGAAAACTTCGGCTATTACGGGAAATGGGCCGTTCACCGCGATATGCCGTTTGAAGAAATCAAACAAAAAATCGATGCCGGTGAATCGTTTGTACTTCGTTTCCGCAGTGAAGGAAGTTTGGAACACCGCGTGAAGTTCCAAGATCTTGTCAAAGGAAAAATGGAATTCCCCGAAAACGACCAAGATGTTGTCCTGCTTAAGTCGGACGGTATCCCAACCTACCACTTTGCACATATTGTGGATGACCATTTTATGGGAACAACCCACGTAGTGCGCGGTGAAGAATGGCTGGCAACCCTGCCCATCCATCTCCAACTGTTTCAGGCAATGGGTTGGAAACCGCCCAAATATATTCACACCGCCCAGCTGATGAAGATGGACGGCGAATCCAAACGAAAACTTTCCAAGCGCAAAGACCCGGAACTTGCGCTCGATTTCTATAAACAGCAAGGATACAGCGTTTCGGCAGTAAAAGAATACATTCTGACTCTGCTGAATTCCAATTTTGAGGACTGGCGGATTGCCAATCCAAATGCCCCAATGGAGGATTTCAAATTCACCACCAAAAAAATGGGCGTTTCCGGCGCTCTATTTGATATGGAAAAGCTCAATGATGTATCGAAAAATGTCATTTCTAAAATGACAGCAGAACAAGTTTATACGCTGCTGACTGATTGGGCAAACCAATATGATGAGCCGTTTTATGCGTTGCTGACACGCGACCCGGCTTACACCAAAGCCATCCTGTCCATTGGACGCGGCGGCAAAAAGCCCCGCAAAGACATCGCCATTTGGAGCGAGGCAAAAGCATATATGGACTTTTTCTTTGACGAACTGTTCTGCCCTGACTACACCGCATATCCGGAAAATACCGCTGCGGATGTGAAAAACATCCTTGACGAGTATGCCAAGGTGTATGATGCAAACGACGACAGCGGTCAATGGTTCGAACGCATCAAAGCAATCACAGATAAATTCGGATATGCTTCCAACATGAAAGAGTACAAAAAGAATAAAGATGCGTACCGCGGCAGTGTTGCCGACGTGAGCATGGTCACCCGTGTGGCGGTCACAGGACGACAGAATTCCCCCGATATGTACGATGTCATGCAGGTTTTGGGACAAGAAAAAGTCTTGGAGCGCCTGCAGAAAGCCGCCAACAACTGATGAAATAAAACTTTGGAGAGTGAGCGTCAATGAGCGAAAACGCTTCTAATTTTCTGATCGATATTATTGATGAAGATATTGCAAATGGTCTAAAAGAACGAATCCACACACGTTTCCCGCCGGAACCCAACGGGTACCTGCATATCGGAAGCGCAAAGGCGATTTGGATTAATTACAGCATTGCAAAAAAATATGACGGGCTGTTTAATCTGCGCTTTGATGATACCAACCCCGTCAAAGAAGATACGGAATTTGTACAGTCCATCGAGGAAGATCTGCGGTGGCTGGGTGCAATCCCGAACGACATCTTTTATGGCTCGGATTATTTTGATCAGTGCTATGAATTTGCGGTCAAACTAATTAAAGACGGTAAAGCCTATGTCTGTGATTTAACGTCTGAACAGATGCGCGAATACCGCGGTTCTCTCAAGGAGCCAGGAAAAGAAAGCCCGTATCGAAGCCGTTCGGTTGAAGAAAACCTTGACCTATTTGAACGCATGAAAAACGGGGAGTTTGCCGATGGAAGCAAAACCCTGCGTGCAAAAATTGACATGGCTTCCCCCAACATGAATCTGCGCGATCCGGCGATTTACCGCATCGTGCGTGCACACCACCATCGTCAGGGTGATAAATGGTGCATTTATCCGCTCTACGATTTCGCACATCCGATTCAGGATGCGATCGAAGGCATTACGCATTCGTTGTGTTCATTGGAGTTTGAGAATCATCGTCCGCTGTATGAGTGGGTCGTCAATAACATTGATTTTGACAAAAAGCCTAAACAGCGTGAATTTGCACGTTTGAACATCACCCATACCGTCATGTCCAAACGTTATCTCCGTGAACTTGTGGAAACCAAAAAAGTGGATGGCTGGGATGACCCGCGCATGCCGACCCTGTGCGCACTGCGCAGACGTGGTTATACACCGAGTTCCATTTTTGAATTTGTAAAACGTGCAGGCGTCGCAAAATCGAACAGCCTGGTTGATATCCGGCTTTTGGAATACTGCATTCGAGAAGAACTCAATGCGACCGCGACTCGCCGTATGGCGGTTACCGATCCAATCAAAGTCGTCATCACCAATTATCCTGCCGATCAGACCGAATATTTTGAAGTTTCAAATAATCCGGTTGATCCGGATTCAGGCCGCCGTAAAGTTGCATTTACAGGCGAACTCTTTATCGAAAAATCAGATTTTGCTGAGGTTCCCCCACCGAAGTTCCAGCGTCTGAAACCAAATGGAGAAGTTCGGCTCATGGGCGCCTATATCATCAAATGCGATGAAATTATCAAAGATGAAAACGGAGAAATCAAAGAGCTGCGCTGTACCGCTGATCTTGAGACCAAAAACAACAAACCTGTTGACGGGCGCAAAGTGCGCGGCACGATTCACTGGGTTTCCGCCCAGCATGCAGTAGATGCACAGATTATGCTTTATGATAATCTTTTCACGCTGGAAAACGTTGCAGATGTTCCGGAAGGCACCAACTATTTGGACTACCTCAATCCCGATTCTTTGACCATGCTCAAAAACTGCAAACTGGAGGCTTCTCTTACACAGGTAAAACCAGGTGAACGGTTCCAGTTTGTAAGAATGGGATATTTCTGCGCCGACAGCCATAACAAAGGTACGTTTAACCGTATCGTCACTTTAAAAGATAGTTTCAAGGTATAATTCTGTTCAGCGCTCCCAGGACTAAGAAAGGATGTGCCTTATGGAACAGGAATATCAAGATGTTTTGTCTTTTGCAAAAAAGATTTGGCATTCCTATCTAATCGATAGGAATTATACTTCTATTCTTTCTTATTTTGATGAAAGCCTCAGTTGGGTCGGAACGGACAGGGGTGAATTCTTTCCGTTCCCAAAAGAAGCTTTAGCTGCCGCATGCAGTAAAGCCGGCAAAGATGCAAAATGTTTGGAAATCCTGCGTGAGCGTTACCACCCTATCTGCCTTGCCGACGGACTTTGGCTGGTTGTAGGCTTTATCATTGCTTGCACACCGGCTTGTGAAGATCTGATGTTCTTCCCCGTTCGGTTTACCACTATCATACGTCGTGACCGTATAAGCGGCTTTAAAATCATCCATTTTCATACATCTGTCCCCAGCGACTCGCAGGAAAACGCCGCATTGGTTCCATCGGGCATGACGCAGCATTCCTATGATGTGCTGGCAGACCGCATGAGCAAGCAAACCGAACTGGAGGCGCTGGCCAACAGCATCTCGGGCGGAGTTGCTCGTTTTCGGCTGGATGAACATGCCTTTGTTTTGTTATATGCGAACAAAGGCTTCTTCCGTCTCTGCGGCAATATCAGCGCACCGGAAGATCATCCGGCGGAACCGATTTACATGGAACAATTCATCCACCCCAACGACTATCAGGAACTGGTGGATGCGCTTAGCAAAACGGTTGATACCAATGACGTGGTTTCTCAAGAAATCCGCATTCTCCGGCAGGATGGGAGTGTTGTTTGGGTTTATGTGCGTGCAACGTTTGTAGAAATGCAGGATGAACATCCGGTATTCCAGGGTATTTTTGTCGATCTGACCGAACAGAAAAAAGCCCAAAAAAACCTCGAACGCACCAATCGAGAACTCAAACAGCTGACGGATTCCATCCCCGGTGGAGTGGCCACCGTTTTGATGGACGAAACACTTTCACTTTCGTATGCAAACGATGCATTCTACCGATTTCTGCGCTTATCTCCTGAAAATGGACAGCAGGAAACACTTCACCTCAGCCAAATCGTACATCCGGAAGATCTGCCGGGTCTGAAGGCACTTTTGAACGAAAAAGCCACCTGTAATGAAATGGCGCATATGGAGTATCGGATTCAAACCGTGGACGGAAAAACCATTTGGGTGGCGTTTAACGCAAGCAAGATCGATGACCATGACGGAGTTTCGGTCATGCTATGCGTTTTTATGGATATTACGAAACTCAAATCCATTCAGCAAGCGCTTGAAATGGAAAAAGAACGATACCGCATCGTGGCAGGCTTTAGCAAAGACCTGTTATTTGAGTACGATATCGAATTGGATTCGCTTTACTTTTTTAATTCGGAAAATGAAGTTCACCGATTTGATCATCGCTTTTCTTCTTTTCGTGACACAATGGTCGAGCAGAAAAAAATTCTGCCCGAAGATCTTCCTGTCTTCAACCAAATGTGTGACCAAATGGAAAGCGGCATCAGCGAATTTACGTTTGAACTGCGCTGCTGCATTTTGTCGAAACATTATGCATGGACGCGCATCCAAGGGAAAACCATCTGCAATGAGGAAAATATTCCGATGAAAGTAATTGGACGTCTCACCAATATTGATGAGCAAAAACGAGAAATTGAAGGCTTGATTGAAAAAGCTCAGTTTGATACATTAACCGGGCTTTACAACCGTGGCACCACAGAAATGCTCATCCAAAAAGCAATTCTGCAAGGAAACAATCGTCAGCATGCGTTCATTATTGCGGATCTTGATCGGTTTAAAAACATCAACGATACCCTTGGGCATATGATCGGCGACAATGTCTTGACAGAAGTATCCTCTCAATTGCGCTCGATCATGCGGGATTCCGATATTGTTGGGCGTATGGGTGGCGATGAATTTATTATTTTTCTAAAAAATATTGGCTCAAGCCAAGCCATTCGCCGAAAGGCAAAAGAAATTTGCAATATTTTCCGTAAGACATATGTCGGACGCAATAACCAGCCGATTTCCGGCAGTGTCGGAGTGGCACTCTATCCGCACGATGGAAAAACGTTCGACGAATTGTTTGCCAAAGCAGACATCGCTTTATATGGGGCAAAACGAAGGGGCAAAGACCGTTATATGCTATATTCCAGCGACATTGAGCCAATCGGAAGTGTTTCGAAACCAATGACTCAGCCTTTACAAGGGGAAGATTTTAAATTAGCGTTGCAGGAATTGGTGAACAGTGCGGCCGATCCGGAATACTCAATTGAACAGCTGCTCGCCGAAGCAGGCGCCTTAGTTCCGCTGTCAAGAGCGGCCATCATCGAGCCCACCACGAGCAGCAGCTTTATTCACGTTACTTATGAATGGTGTAACACAGATGCACCGTCTGCATTAGGCAGTGTACATAATATTTCCTTATCCGATTGGCAAAACGATTTTTTATATAATTTCAAAAATAAAACGTTAATTTGTATGGATACGCAACTCGTTCAAATGGCGAAATCCATTCGAGCAATCTATACGCAGTTTGGCACACGTGCCCAAATTCAATATTTAATCGGTGATCCTGCTTTGCCTCAGGGGTCGATTTGTTTTGATATTTGTGATCGGGTGCATGAATGGTCTTATGAAGAAATCGATGCGCTTTTGGGTTTAGCAAAGACGATTGGAATGCGGCTTTTGGATTTACGTGCATCGGAACAATTGAGCGGGCGCAATCTCCTGTTTGAAGCTGCTGTGCATAATCCCAATTTGTTTGCATATGCGGTGCGGCCAGACACGCACAAACTGCTGTTTATTGATCCGAGTATGCAGAAGTTTTACCCGGATGCAAAACCCGGCGACTTGTGTTATAAGGCGTTCCATTTTGGCAGTTCGCCTTGTTTAAACTGCCCAATGAGCGCAGAAAACGGCGGAATCTCGGAATTTTATAACAGTCATTTAGGGTGGTGGGTCAACGCAACAGCGTCTCAAGTTCCCATTAATTATAATGAAGAAGCGGTTGTGATTTGTTTTTCTAATATTACCAGTTTTCGCCGCCGCATTATGACCACGGATTCTCTGACCGGGCTTTCAAATTTGACGGAATTTGAAACCGATGCGCTTTCCCTTTTAAATAACCGCGGTCTGCAAAACTATGCACTGGCTTATCTTGATTTTAATAAGTTTAAATACATCAATGAAGCGTGCGGCTATTATACCGGCGATCAGGTTCTTATTACGTTTGCACGCATTCTGCTGTCCAAACTTCATACGAATGAGCTCGCTTGCCGGTATGCATCGGATAAGTTTATCACCCTGTTTGAGTACGAACGGAAAGAAGAACTCATCCAACGCTTAATCGAGCTGGAGCAAACGCTCAAAGAAGGGGTAAAAGACATCACGCAGGGACTTAACGTTTCCTTGACTGGCGGGATTTATTGCATTGAGCCCGATAGCACAGATGATTTTATCACCATTGTTGACCGAGCCAATATCGCTCGAAAATCAATTAAAGGCAAAGATATCAAGCATTTTGCCACATATGATCGAATGCTCCATCAAAAAGTAACACGTGAAAAAGAAATTGAACTTTTGATGGCGGATGCGCTTAAAAATAAGGAATTCGTGGTTTTTCTCCAACCCAAAGTGGATTTAAAAACCGGAAAAATTGCGGGTGCGGAAGCGCTTGTACGCTGGTTTCGCAATTATGGGCAGACGATTATGCCGTCCGAATTCATCCCAATCTTTGAAAAAAACAGCTTTATTAAGCAGTTGGATTATTATATCCACGATCAGGTATTCCGGCTTTTACGAAAATGTTTGGACGAAGGCAAGCCGCTTGTTCCAATCTCCATCAACATTTCCCGCATTGACATCCTCGACGAACGGTTTTTAACTCTTTTTGAAAAAACACTGAAAAAATATGAACTTCCGCCGGAATTGATTGAATTGGAACTAACGGAAAGTGTCTTTTTGGATTCAACTGATACGCTGATTGACTCGATTAACCGCCTGCGTTCCTTGGGTCTGCTGTTTTCCATTGATGATTTTGGGTCGGGCTATTCTTCTTTAAATCTTTTGCGCCGCCTGCCAATCGATGTGCTCAAGCTTGACCGCGAATTTCTAAGTTCCAAGCAAGTTACAAAGCGGGAACAAGCCGTCATCGCCGGAATGATCCACTTGGCTAAATCGCTGGACATTGTGGTGCTTTCGGAAGGTGTTGAAACAGCAGAACAAGCAGAGTTTTTAAAATCTGCGGGCTGTGATTTGGCGCAGGGATATCTCTATTCCAAACCGATTCCCATTGATGCCTTCTTAAACAAATTAGCAATGCAGTCTTAAAAAAACAAACCGCGGCATGCTCCGACTGGAGCATGCCGCTTTCACGTGTCAGTCTGCCTGCAGTTCATCCAGTGTCTGCTCATGAGACGGCAGAAACTGTTCTAAAAAAGTGTCGACAGCCGGTATCTTCATTTCCTTGAGTGCTTTGAGCTGTGCCTCTTTTGCGTTGCAGAAATCGCGGTTTCCCATTTGAATCTCCTCAATGCATTTCATGAGTGCGGAAAGTTTATCTGCCGCTTTCACGATTTTTCGAACCTGCTCGTCTTCTTCAAAAAAGCAGGGCATATATTTTTGCGCCAGTTCGTCCGGTAGAGACGACAGCAGGCGTTTTGCCGCTGTTTGTTCAATCTGTCGATAGCTGTTGCGAATTTCGGGATTGTCGTATTTAATCGGCGTCGGCAGATCTCCGGTAATGATTTCACTGCAGTCATGATAAAGCGCACAAAACACCGCTTTTGAGGGTTCCATGCCCGACATCAGCGCCAGCGCGTGCGCAATATACGCCACTTCCAGCGTGTGTTCGCTGAGATTTTCCTGCCGCGCATTGCGCATAAGTCCCCAGCGATTAATGTATTTCATACGCGAAAGCAGTGCAAAAAAGCCATAATTCCCCATGATAACCGCCCCTTCATCATTCATCGCAATTAATCATAACAGAAATGTTCCGCGAATGAAAGACTTGCTTTTAAAATTGATTAATTGTGGTATAATTTAATTATCTATGTAAATGTATCCTGGAGGTTCGCTATGGAATTACAGCAGAATAAAACCACTCGGCCATGCCGCAAGGCTTTTCTAATTGCCCTGCTGACGGCAGCCGTTATTTTTATCCCGTTCATGATTTGGGACAAGGGATATTTTTTCTTTTTTGGTGATTTTAACGTCCAGCAGATTCCGTTTTATAAACTGGCACATGAAGCGGTTCGCAGCGGAAATATCTTTTGGAATTGGCATACCGACCTTGGCGCAAACTTTATCGGGTCTTACAGTTTTTATCTGATCGGCAGTCCGTTTTTTTGGCTGACACTGCCGTTTCCAACCGAATTTGTGCCGCATTTAATGGCGCCTTTGCTGATGCTCAAACACGCCTGCGCCGCATTTACCGGGACTTTATATCTTAAACGGTTTGTCCGCACACCAAATTATGCAGTGCTTGGCGGCCTGTTATATGCGTTTTCCGGCTATGCCGTCTATAACATCTTTTTTAATCATTTCCACGAAGCCATCGTCTTTTTCCCTCTGCTCCTCGTTGGGCTGGAAGAACTGATCGTCCACGATCGGCGCGGTGTCTTTGCGCTTTCGGTGGCGGTCAACGCATTTGTCAACTACTGGTTTTTTATCGGGGAAGTCATCTTTGTCATCCTCTATTTTATCGTTCGTTCGCTGTCGTCCGATTGGAACATGAGCATCCGCAAGTTTTTTTGGACAGCCTTTGAATCGGTTATCGGTGTCCTAATGGCGGCGTGTCTTTTGTTACCCTCGGCGCTTGCCATCACAGGCAACCCGCGCACCGGCATCACCGAACTGCTCGACGGCTGGAACTTTTGGCTTTACTGGCACTGCCAGCTTTACCCTGCAATCGGTGCTTCTGCGTTTTTCCCACCCGATCTGCCATCGCGTCCCAACCTTTTCCCCGACCGCGGCGCAAAATGGGCGTCTCTGTCCGCATGGCTTCCCTTTTTCAGCATGTCCGGCGTGATTGCATATCTGCAGTCTAAGCGTGACTGGCTTAGAAGAATAATTCTGCTGTGCTTCCTGTTTGCACTGGTTCCGGGGCTGAACAGCATGTTTATCCTATTTAACAATTCGTATTATGCGCGCTGGTACTACATGCCGGTGCTTTTGATGGCGCTTGCTACCATCCGTG
>CALLQM010000002.1 GCA_938014855.1 uncultured Clostridia bacterium
CCGGCCAGACCGCCATAGGTGATAAAGCCTTCAAAACTGATGCAGTTGGCCTTGCTCTTCATGATGAGATCGGTGTTTTTCTCCTGCTCTTTGATGCCGATCAGCCCGCCCATATTGACAATGGTGTCTTTTTTGGCGGACATGGTGAACATATCGGCATAGGAGAACATTTTCCGGGTGATCTCCATGATCGACATGTCTTTGCATGCTTCTTCGTCGCGTTTGACAAAGTAGGCGTTTTCCGAATAGCGAGCGGCATCGATGTCCAGCGGAATGTGATATTTCTTGCAGATTTCGGAAACTTCCTTCATGTTCTGCAAGGAAACAGGCTGACCACCAGCGGAGTTGTTGGTGATGGTCATAACGACCAGCCCGATGTTTTCCGGACCATGCTCTTTGATGAGCTGTTCGAGCTTCACAACGTCCATGTTGCCTTTAAATTTGCAGCGCTTGGACGGGTCCTTTGCTTCTTCGACTACGCAGTCGATGGCGCGAGCGCCCGAAAGAATGACATGGGCGCGGGTGGTGTCAAAGAACATATTGGAAATTGCGAACTGCCCCTTATGTAAAAATGTCGGGAACAGCACTTTTTCCGCCGCACGGCCTTGATGGACCGGCTGGATAAACTCATAGCCGAAAATTTCCTGCGCGGTTTCGACCAGCTTATAATAGCTGGAAGCGCCTGCATACGCTTCGTCGCCGCGCATGATCCCGGCCCACTGTTCCTGGCTCATGGCGTTGGTGCCGGAGTCGGTCAGCAGGTCAATATAAACATCTTCCCCTTTCAGACTAAACAGATTGTAATGCGCCTGCGCGATCTTCTCTTCCCGCTCTTCGCGCGTCGTCATTTTGATTGTTTCAACCATTTTGATCCGGAAAGGTTCAGGGATATATTGGATTGCCATCATACATTTCCTCCTTAGTTGAATACCCCGGTCATCGTTTCGACTAGCGGACAGTATTTTTGGCATTTTTTCTCTGCTATTTTTGTAAAAATTGAGAGAATCTTTCGCGCGCGGATTCCTTCAACTGTAATAACATTATCACTGGTAGAAAAAAATGTCAAGGAAATTTCGTAAAAAGATGACGAAAATTTTAAACTTTATATATATATTTTGTCAATAACCACGAATAACCTCAAAACATTTCTCATACTAATAAAATTATATTACAAAGATAAGAAAATATGCCTCGGCTAAGAGAAAAAACAAAACGGCAGATGCCGCGGAAAGATTTTGGCCGGTTTTTCGTTGCCCATTCTGGAAAAATATGCTATCATGGTTCATGTCGGCAAAATCGACTTTTTAAAAATAGGGGTGGTGCAGGATGAACAAAGCCCTTTTTAAACAGTATTCAAAGTTAGTTCATTTTCTGTCCCAAGCGCTGGGACCGGACTATGAAATTACGTTACATGATATTAGTGAAAAATCCAATTCGATCGTCGCGATAGCCAACGGCCATATCAGCGGCCGAACCATCGGTGCGCCTCTAACAAGCATGGCGCTCAAAGCGATGGCTGATAAAAGTTATCAGAATGAGGACTTTAAAATCAACTACTGCGGCATCACCAACAATAAAAAAATGCTTCGCTCCTCGGCGATGTATATTAAAGACGATGCGGGCAGGCTGGTCGGGCTTCTCTGCATCAATTTTGATGACACCCGGTATCAGGACCTGAGCACCAAGCTGTTCCAGCTTTGCCACCCGGATGAGTTTGTGGAGCAGAATATTGTCGTACGTGCCGATCTGTTAGAAACAGACAGCACAGAAGAAACCGAACGCGAACAATACCCCAGTTCCATTTCCGCAATCACCGAAGGTGCGATCCGGGAGGCGGTGCTGGGAGATGGGATTCCAATCGACCGGCTCACGCAGGAAGAAAAGATCCGCATCGTCAAAGTGCTGGACGATAAAGGGGTGTTTTTACTCAAAGGCGCAGTCAGCCATGTGGCAAAACAGCTGCATAGTTCCAGCGCCAGTATCTACCGCTATTTGAGCAAACTGCATAAACAAGCCGAGCAGGAGAAAGAAAAAGCGAAACAAGAATAACATAAATGAATCTAAAATGCAAATAAGAGACCGCTGCCGAAACCCGGCAGCGGTCTTTACTTTTATCGGTCAAACATTCTGATCCGAAAAAGCGGGAACAAGAACATTTTTAACAATTACCATGGCTTTGCATAGTGTCTGCTGTTCTTCGGGAGTTAGTGCTTCAAAATATGCCGAGCATTGGCTGATATTGCTTTGGAGAATCTTTTGCATGAGTTCTTCTCCCTTTTCGGAAGCCTCGATCATAATCATTCTGCGGTTCGCGGCGTTGATTTTGCGGCGAACGAGCTGCTTTTCGACTAATGCATGCACCACTTTGGTAAGCTGCTGGCGGGGAATAGAAAGCAGATCCGCCAAAGAAGACATACTCTGTGTGCCGTTTTTCGTTACGATAAATAGGGCACGCAGCTGGGTGGCTGGCAAAGAGGATACCTCTGTAGTTTGCACCGATTGAAACAATAGCTTATAAAGATGTGGAACCATGTCCATTAATTCAGAGAGAAAAGAGAACTGGTCTGATTCCTGCATTTGTGATCACTTCCTTTCCTTTATTGTATTAAAATTACCTTTCAAAGTCAATATTTGGAAATAATTTATAATTATGTAATTTTTTGACAACCAAAACCGAATTAGATTCTATCATATTTTTTGAGCAAATGCAAAAAAATATTCAAAAAGCGGAAAGCCAATCTTTCCGCTTTTTCGTTTTATTTTCCCAAACGTTCTTTCATATGCGCCTGGGTGTAGTTTGAGACTGCGATGGTATCCGCGTTGAGGATCAGTTTACTGCTTGCAAAAATTTTGGCTCCCTTTGAAACCGGAAGCTCCTGCACCCCGGAAACATCGCCGCCTACCGGCCGCACGTTTAAAATCGTATCCTGTTTGGCGGTGTAGGAGGCAGTAAAATCGATCGTTGCCGGCTGTCCGGAATACTCTTTTGTGAGCGCAATGCGGAATGCCGAGCGGTTTTGCTCTGCTGGGTCCGCGATGGGCTGGATGGTGCGCACGATGCCCGCGCCGGTATTCACCTCGGTTTTGGTGCTAAAAAGAGTGCGGTCATGAAGGGGAGTGCTGTCCACCAGACGGTAATATTTTCCTTGGCTGTCACACAGCCGCTCCGAAGCGGTGCAGATCAGCGCATCGGTGGAGACAAGCCCGCTTTTTCCGGTGGCAAGCGGCTGGTAATCGTAAATTTTTGTGATGGCAGTAGCGGTCGATTCGGTTTTAATGGCCGGCGCAGCCGCCGCTGCGGAAACCGTAAGGGTGCACACGCAGGCCACAGAAAGCAAAAGACCGGATAATTTTCGGTACATCGAATACCTCCATTTCTATTGATAACTTTAAATATAACGAATAAATGGAACGAATTCAACTTCATATCTTAACAAAATTGTAAATAAGTTCCGGTTTCTTTTGCATTTTAAGAAAAAAGATTTTGTAGAAAAACGTCTTTTCTTGCGAAATATGATATAATTATCAAGTGATAATTTTTAAAACGGTCTGCGTCGCAGTGCCAAATGGCATCCAAGTAAAAAACCGGCAGACTAGTTTCCTGTCGCTTTGTGGCAAATAAGACCGGTTAAACTTATAAAATCAAGTGATAATTTTTAAAGCGGTCTGCGTCGCAGTGCCAAATGGCATCCAAGTAAAAACCAAAAGAGCCGATTTTTCTTTTTAACAGAATCCGGACAAAGGAAAGATTGCAGGAATTTTTCGCGATTCGGATACTATATAGTATAGAGAGCAATGGATTCAATGACATATTTGGAGGGACTCACATGAAACGTGAAACAACAAACAGGCTCGTGCTTGCGATCGTCGCGGTGATCATCCTAGCGGCGGTCGGCGCGGCGGCATTGCTGTCCCGCCCGGTGGGCAACGAGCTTTACGCATCCATCGCGATGGCACCCACTGCCCAGACCCAGCAGGGTGTGGAACCGGACAGCGCTTTTCAGCTTACCAGCAAATTTCGGATGAAACAGGAACAATTATCGAATATGCTTCGTGTGGAACCCACTATTCCCTATACCATAGAAGGTTCGGGCAAATCGTGGCTCATTAAGCCTTCCGAACCGCTGGAAACCAATCGGATCTATACGTTTCGTATCCTAAACGACGCGCAGGAAATCATGCAGTCGTTTGCGTTCCAAACGAAAAGTGATCTGTTGGTCGACAACGTCTATCCGCGGGATGAAAGCCGCTATGTGGATCAAAATACGGCGATTGAGTTTACATTTAATACGCCGAATGTCGCAATCGAAGATTATTTTGAAATCCTGCCCGCTGTGGCCGGAACTTTTCAGGTGAGCGACTATACCACAACCTTTGTCCCAGCCGCCCCGCTGGAAGAAAACAGCATTTACCGCGTGAAACTCAAAGCGGGACTGCCCGCGCCAAACGGCACGACGCTGCAGGAAGATTATACCTGTTCGTTTGAGACAACCACCCGGGAAGAATCCCGCTGGAACCATACCAAACTGCGCATCGATCCGTTTTCCGAAACGTTTCTGCCGGGTGACCCGCTGGTCGTGGAACTAAGTTCCGGCAGTGAATTGGCCGGTGTAAAGTTTGACATCAAGATGCACCAGTTCCCCGACGGGGACGCTTACAGCAAGGTGCTCCACGACCGGGAAGCGTTCTATGCCGAGCGCTATGGGGTACGAAATGACTATGTCGTGGATACAGCCGGCATGGAGGAAGTTGTGGACTACCAAGGAGAGCTGCTACACCAAGGCGAACGCAGATGGACGCCTTACTATGCTGTCCTGCCGGACGATATGGAAGAAGGCTACTATGTCGTCACGATTTCCGGAGAGGATGCGGACGGCAACGCACAGTTTGTGCAGAAGATGCTCCAAATCCGCAATCTTTCGGTCTATACGCAGTCGGTAAGCGGTGATACGCTCGTCTGGGTCAACGATCCGTCCTCCGGCGGCGCGCTTTCTGGCCTGATGCTCACGTTTACCGATTCCAAAACCGGAGAAAAACTGGAAGCGACCACACAGGCCGACGGTACGGCGCGCCTGCTGACCGGGAAAATGGAATCCGCGCAGCTTCAGATTCTGCGGGACGGCAAACCCCCCTATGTGGAGGAACTGGAACTGTCCGAAAAGGACGAAAGCCCCGATCTTCGCGAGCAGTTTTATACGGCGCTGTATACCGACCGGGAGGTCTATCAGCCCGACGACACCATTCATTTCTGGGGTGTTATCAAGCCGCGGCATATGACCGGCGGGATGCCGGAATCGGTCACCGCTTCTCTAAGCGATTTTTATAAAGTCAAGGCCGATGTCCGGGAGGACGGTACCTTTACCGGTGAAATTACCTATAATGGGCTTAAAAAAAATTGGTACAGTTTGGATATTACCGATGGGGCAGACGGGGCTTATACCGCAACGGGATTTGAAATCTGCGACTATACCAAACCCGCCTATTTTATCGATGTGAAAACCGATAAAGACGTTTACTATTATAATGAGGCGGTCACAATCGGCGTTTCCGCAAAGTTTTACGACGGCACACCGGCCGCCGGTGCGCGTTTGCAGATCGACTGCTACGATATGGACTTTGGGGCGGCTGGAGAGACGGCCGAAATCAAACTGGATGCGTCCGGAAAGGCGACGCTGCGTGGCTTGATGAACACTTCCCGCAACCGTTCGGAAAACTGGATGCTGGACTGGAAACCGAACCGTGTAACCTATTGGATTCGTTCGGCGGACCCCGAAGATGTGATGGTTGAGGCAAGCGGCTCGTTTTACGCACTGCCTTCCGCGGTGGCGGCTCAGGTGCGTGCGGATCGGGACAATAAAACGCTGACGGTTGAAACCGCAAAGCTTGATGCGTCCAAAGTCGGAGACAACGTTTCGATCGAGCCGCGGCTGATCGGACAGCCCGCCTTTGACCGGCTCAAAGGGGCGTCGATGGATCTGCCGGTCACCGTACTGGTACATAAATCGGAATACGTGCAGATTCCGATCGGCAGTTACTACGACCCGATCAATAAACGGACGGTTCAGCGGTTCCGCGGGGAGGAAAGGCAGTCGATCGAAAAGGTGCTAAACGGCTACACGTCCGGCGGAAAAGTAGTGTTTACCGATGTGCCGTATGCAAACGAGGCGCAGATTCGCTATTGGTACGAGGCGCAGTTTGGCGGTGGCATTGTGGGGCACGTCTGCGCGAACGGGTACCCGGGAAGGCTTTATATGCGGGACGAATTCAGCGAAGACTCCGCGTATTCCTTTGTGGATAACACGATCCAATCAGACCCCAGCAATCTGGATTACACCGGTTATAATCCCAGCCCGACCGCCGCGCTGGACGAACCGATTACTCTGGGACTTTATAAAAATAACTGCAAGGTGGAAAATGCGGGCAGTATGCTGTGTTCCGTTGTGCAAAACAATATGCTGCGCAACATCATCACCCGTGACGATGAGATCCGGCTGACAATGGAACAGGATTATCTGCCCAACGTCTGCTTTACCGGCGCTTATTTTGACGGGCGGCATGTCTACCGGATCGAAGACCACTATGTTTCTTATAATTACGAAAAGAAACTGCTAAACGTGGAGGTAAAAGCCGAGCAGGCCAGCTACCGCCCCGGAGAAAAGGCAAATGTATTCCTATCCGTCACCGACAAGGCGACCGGAAAACCGGTAGCCGCCAGTGTCTGCGTCGGCGTGGTTGACGAGGCCGTGTTCGCGGTTGCGCCGCAGAAACTGGATCTTGCAGAACAAATTTACCGGGCTGTCTTTTATCCCAATATCCAGCGCTCGGTTTCCTACCGGGAATACCGTTTGGACGAGGATGCGATTGCGACCGGTGGCATGGGCGGCGGCGGAGGCGACTTCGGCCAGCTTCGCGAAGACTTTGTCGATACCGCGCTGTTTCAGACTGTATCGGTGGATGAAAGCGGAAAAACGCAGGTCGAACTGCCGCTGCCGGACAATGTGACCTCTTGGCGCATCACAGTCGCGGCGGTCACCCCCGATCTGATGGCCGGAAACTCGGTTTCCAATACGATTGTAACCCTGCCGTTCTATCTGCGTCCGCTGTTTACAAACCGCTATCTGGTGGGCGACGATGTGGTCGTTTCAGCGGGCAGTGTCGGCACCGCTATCCAGACAGAAGATACGGTGGACTATACCGTTACCATCTTTGATGAAAGCGGTGCGCAGATTGATCAGATGACGTCCTCCGGAAAAGCCGGGGAGCGTACCGTGCTCAATTTTGGAAAGTACGACGAGGGCAGTTACACGATGCTCATCGAAGGCCGATGCGGCGAATACAGCGATCGAGTAAAAGTGCCGTTCTCGGTTGCGAAAGATGCGATGACGGTATCAAGAATCGATACCGTACCGCTTGATCAGATCCAGACGCTTTCCAGCGTAAGCTATCCGGTGAGCGTCAGCGTTTATGACGAGCGGATGGCGGCGTTTATGGATGGACTGCGCCGGCTGAGCGAACAGAGCGGCGCCCGCACAGAAGTGCTTGCCGCCAGTTACCGCGCGCAGGTGCTCTATAACCAGCTGCTTGCGGAAGAAGACGAGCGGATCACTGTGCGCAGGGATGCCCGTCTGGATAATATTCAAGATAGCGACGAATCCGGCGGCGTCCGGCTTCTGCCGCTGGGAGCGGGAGATGCCGCGGTTACGGCGAAGATGCTGATTGCGGCGCCGGAACTCTTAGACCAGGAGATGGCGGCGGAATTTTTGCGCGAAGTCCTTGCGGATGCGGCGGCGACGCCCAATGAGCGAATCATGTCCTATGTTGGATTGGCCGCGGCAAAATCGCCGGTTCTGCTGGATATTACCCGCATTTTAAAACAGGATGCCAGCCTCACCACCGCGCAGAAATTATATCTGGGGTGCGGGCTTGCAAAGCTCGGCGACTTTACAAGCGCCGAGCAGATCTATGCGGCGCTTAAAGAATCGGGCGCGGTCAAAACAGAAACCAACCTCAAATATCTTTCCGGCGCGACAAACGAGGAACAACTGGAAAATACGGCGGCGGCGCTGATGCTGACCTCTCTTATCAGCAACGAGGATGCCAGCGCGCTGATGCGCTATCTAAATGCGCAGGATAACGAACGGTCGATGAGTTATACGACGCTCACCAACCTCGAAATGCTGACCTACGCCGAAAACTTTACCGTTCCGGCAGGCGGAAAAGCCGGAAAGTTTAGCTATACGCTGGGCGGCGAAACGAAAGAAGAAGTTCTGGATGGCCGCGGGGTTAAGGCGCTGACTCTAAATGCGCAGGATTTCCAGAGCGCGAAATGGAAAGGGCTGTCCGGCAAACTGTATGCCGCCGTCCGCCATACGGTTTATACTGGTGCGCTGGATGTTCCGCCTACCAGTAAGCTGGCGATCAGCAAGACCTATACGCCGGAAAACGACTTTAAAGTGAGCGGCAAAATGCGCGTCGACCTCAAAGTTACGTTTTCTGACGATGCACCATCGGGATGCTATCAGATTACCGATTTTATCCCATCGGGGATGCGGTTCATGCCGGCCAATGGAAAATTTAATCCGTGGCAGGAATGGTGCTGGAGCACGATGGAGCAGGATGGGCAGACGGTGCGCGGTTATCTCTACCGCAACAAGGACATCAAGCAGGACGAGAATTTGGATGAACTCGAACTCCCAAGGACTTCCCCGGTTCCGTGGGATCCGGATACTGAGGACCCCAATGTCTACGTCTTTACCTATTTTGTGAGCTGTGTGCTCCCCGGTGAGTTCGTTTCCGAAAGCGCGTATATTACACCGTATGAAGCGGGCATCGCCGCCAAATCGGAACGCACGACCGTTACGATTCAGCCTTATGAATAAGTGCAAACGATGAAAACAGAGGGGACTGCAATATTGCAGTCCCCTCTGTTCCTTTTTTTGTAATAGGACTCGCGCGCCATCTGTGTTATACTAAGAAAAACGGTCACTTAGAAAGGAACTCTATGAAATTTATAAGGAAATTACCGGAAACCGACCCGAAATTAAGCGAAAAACTGTGCGAAAACGGCTGGAAAAAGCTCAAAGAACCACGCAATACCACATCCGCTATTTTGTTTTCGCTTCCCCTAATGTTCCTTTTGGGCGGCATTTCGCTGTTTTTTTCCTATCTGCTCGACCCGTCGCTGTTTCTATTTTTGGGAAGGGATACGCTCCGGTTCACCATTCGTCTAAATGGCATCACAATGATAAATATCGCGTTCCTTTTTGTCTTTTTAGCTCTGCATGAATTTTTACATGCCCTTTTTATCCCCGGTTTTTCAAAATCCGATCAAGTCTTTTGGGGATTTAACGGCCTGTTTGCCTTTGTTTTTACAACCCAGCCGATAAAAAGAGAACGCTTTCTGCTGATTTCCATGATGCCCTATCTGCTCTTATCGATTGCGCTTCCGGTTCTGCTGCACCTTTTTCATCTGCTAAATGGGTACCTTGCGTTTCTCTGCCTTTTTAACGCCATGGGCTCGAGCGTGGATATATTAAATAGCGGTCTTGTCCTCTTTCAGGTGCCAAAAGGGCAGGATATAATCAGCAATGGATCGCAGACGTTTTATACCACCACAAAATGAGCACGGCGGGAGCGCCCGCGGATAAAAAACTATTTTTAAAGAGGTCATGATATGAGCAAAAAAAAGAAAGAAAACGAAGAAAATTTCGCATTGGGAATCTGCTGGGGGATGTGTCTTGGTACAGCGTTTGGAGTGCTTTTTCATCATCTCGCGCTCGGCCTTGTGTTTGGAGTTGCTTTGGGCCCGGTGCTTAGGCAGTTGTTTCGGGGGAATAAGTAGACGATCCTTAGGTTCAGATCGGAGCAAATGCATAAAACAGATAGAATGGTTTTGCAGGATAAATCGAGTCTAACACCAAAGAGCAGGCATCTTCGCTAAAGCGAAGATGCCTGCTCTTTTTACAGAACGGTTTCGTCTTATAAGTCCTCTGCCGCAACCTGCGCAAAGCGGCGGTAAAGCGCCCGGTTAAGTTCTTTTACTACATTTTCTTGCAGCTTTACCACTTCGCGGTCATAGGTAAAAAAGCCGTTGACTTCGTTTTCCACATCGCTGGTTTGTGTATAAATCGCGGCGCTAAGCCCGTTTTCGATATTGAGGAGCACATCCTTTTCGACCAGCTTTTTATAGTTTTTGGTGAGTTCTTCTATGGACCCATAGTGCCGATAGCCAAAACTTTTGGCAGAAGTCGTATGGCCTTTTATAGGGTAGGCGTATCCGCCAAACTCCGTTAACGCTACCACGCGGTCTTTTTGCGGCTCTATTTTTAGTTTCCCCACATAGCTGTGGATGCTGTATAGATCGCCGCCCTTTTGATCAAACCAGCCGCATGCTTCGTTAATGAGCCTTGTGCTGTCCAGCCTACGGATCAGCGCGGTGGCTTTTTGGGCGTCAAACTGCCCCCATCCTTCGTTAAAAGGCACCCACACAGCGATGCAGGGATGGTTATATAGGTTTTGCACCATGCCCTCTAGGTCTTTATAATACTGTTTTCGCCCTTCTTGGTCGGTCCGTTTTAGGAAAGAATAGAGGTTATCTTTTACCCCGCGGGCAAACCAGTTAAAGGCATTGGGCAGATAGGTCACGAACACCATGTTGTAGTCGCCGCCGCCGTTCGGCATATCCTGCCATACCACCATGCCCAGTCTGTCGCAATGGTAATAAAACCGTTCGGCCTCTATTTTGATGTGCTTGCGAATGGTGTTAAATCCAAGCTCTTTGAGCTTTACAATATCGTATAGCAGAGCCTCGTCGCTGGGGGCGGTGAGCAGACCGTCCGGCCAGTAGCCTTGGTCGAGCAGGCCGTTAAAAAAGAACGGCTTGTTGTTTAAATAAAAGCGCAGGATTCCGTTTTTATCTTTTTGATACGAATATTTTCGCATGCCAAAATAAGCGCTTACTTGATCGCCCTCAAACTCGATTTCCACATCATAGAGATGGGGCGACTTAGGGAACCATGGTTTAAAGTTTTTAAGAGGAATCCGGGTGCTCGTATTTGTGGGGGTATCCAGCTGTGCCACAGATTGGCCGCAATCCAAAATACGCAGGTGCGCGGTGCCTTCCGCGGAGGAGAGGACGGTAATTTCGACTGCGCTTTGGTCAAAAAGCGGGGTGATGCGCACGTCGGACACATAGTGGCGGCTGACGCTCTCGAGCCACACCGTTTTCCAGATGCCGCTGTTGGGAGTGTAAAAAAGGGAGCCGTATTTTCCTTTTTTCATAAGCTTCTGCTTGCCGCGCGCATGGGGGGCGTATTCTGTTTTGTCGATCACACAAAGCGTTAATACATTGTCGCTCTCCCGCACAAAAGGGGAGATATCAAAACAAAAAGGGAGATAACCGCCTTTGTGGGTACCCACTTGATGCCCGTTTAAACAAACGGTACATTCCTGATCGACCGCGCCAAAATGCAAAAGCACCCGGTCTTTGCGAAACCCTTCCGGCAAAGAAAACACCTTTTTATAATGAAGAAAGTCGTCCGGCATCACCACTCTTTCTACCCCGGAAAGGAGCGCCTCGGGCGAAAATGGCACAAGGATTGTGCCGTCATAATGCTCGGTGTGTTCGGACTGATTGATCGCATATTCCCATTCTCCATTTAGGCTAAAGTAGCTTTCCCGCACGAGATGTGGGCGGGGATATTCCGGCAGGATCTTCGTTTTATCGAGGCATTTGCCCCATTGAGTTCGTAATTTATGCATGTGTCTGCTCCATCTTTTTTCTAAACTTGATATTTTGAAAGAGTTCGGACTGCACACCGATCGACACCAGAACCAGCATCCCCATAATGATCGACTGCCAGTGCACCGAGATATTGGTGGGCAGGTAGGTGAAGATGGTGTTGATGATAAAATAGATCAGCATGCCAAAAAATGTGCCGGAAAACTTTCCTTCTCCGCCAGACAGCTTGACCCCGCCGATGGCGCACATGGCAATGGCATAGGTTTCGTATGCGTTGCCGGCGCTTAGGGTGGCGCTGCCGGAGCTGGAAGCTAAAAAAACACCGGAAAGAGCGGCTAGTCCGCCCGAACAGATAAAAGCGATTGTTTTCGTTCTGCCTACCTGAATCCCCATCATACGAGCGGCCTCTTGATTGCCGCCCACCGCATAGAGGTTCATCCCAAACTTCGTGAAGTGTGCGACATACATGCACAGAAAGGTAATGAGAAAAAGCAGGGGAATCAGAATGGAAATGCCGCTGTTAAGCCCCGGGATCATCCCTTTTAGTATTTTTGCGTTTGCAAAGGTAAGAATGCTGCTCTTGATGGCGACCGATTTTTTCGCGATGATTAAAATCACGCCGCGCAGCGCAAACATAGCAGAAAGCGAAGCAATCCAGGAGGAAATGCGCATCTTTGTCACGATAAGCCCGATCGCGGCGCCCGAAACGATACCGACAAGCAACCCGGCGGCGATCCCCAAAAAGGGATTCATTTGGCCGACTAGGCCCATGACGACGCCGCTTAAAGCAAACACAGCGCCCACCGATAAATCGATCTCACCCGAAAGGATCACAAAGGTCATGCCAAGAGCCAGAAACCCTCCGTTTTTGGCGGCTTTGAGCAAAATATTAAAGATGTTAGTGAAGGACAGGAAGTTTCTGTCGTGAAAGACGATACTGGCTGCAATCATTAGGATCAGAAACGCCAGAATCGTACTTTTAGAATACAAGGAATCGTATAGTTTTCGTACTGCTTTCATAGGCCTGCCCCTCCTTATTTTAATTTTTCTCTCTGAATAAACACAGCAAAGATAATGATGGCGGCTTTAAACACTTGCGCATATTGGTCGGGGATATTGTTCATCACGCAGGTGAGTGTAATCATCTGCATAATGAGCGCGCCCACAACGGTGCCCAGCACATGCGCTTTTCCGCCGCTCATGGGTGTGCCGCCGATTACGGTGGCGGCGATGGCATCTAGTTCTGCCAGCTGCCCCAGAGAACTGCCTGCGGCGACGGAAACTTTAGCCGCCTGAAAGATGCCCGCAAATGCAGCAAACAGCGCGCTTATACCGTAAACCGTCATCATGACGCGCCCGGTGTTGATGCCGGCTAAATTGCTGGATCGAATGTTATCCCCCACAGCCTGTATCTGGTGGCCGAGCACGGTTTTTTCGGCCGTGATCCACACGAAAGCCACAGAGAGGACGATCGGAACAATCTGTACCGGGATCACGGAACCTATTTTATAGGTTCCCCAGAGGGACAGCTGGCCGCCGACCTCTCCGAGCTTATTAAAATAGATGTCGCACCCGCCCGAGAGAACCTGCGCCATGCCGCGGATGCCGAGCATCAGCCCCAGGGTGACCACCATGGCTTGCAGCTTTAGCTTCCCGACCATGAATCCGGAAAAACAGCCGACTAAAATCGAAAGCAGCACCGCGATTAGAATACCGAGATAAAGGCCGGTTTGGGGCATCAGTTTCGCTGTGAGCACACCGGCTAGCGCCATAACCGACCCTACCGATATATCGATGCCGCCGGTAGAGATCACCAGCGTCATCCCCATGCCGCACAAAATGATGGGAGCGATTTGAGTAATGATATTGTTTAGCGTGTTAATCTGAAAAAAGTTGGGGGTAAACAGTGCATTTAGAATCATAAATAAGAAAAGAAGAAGAATGGTGCTATACTTTTTTGCGATATCTTGTAAAGAAAGCTGTTTGGTCATGGTACGGCCACCTCACGTTCGCTGCCTTTTGCAATTGTTGCCATAATGTAGTCTTGGCTGATCTGCTCATTTATTAGTTCCCCGACCTTCCTGCCGTCCCGCAGAACAACGATGCGGTCACAATTGCGCACCAGTTCCTCAATTTCGGACGAAATCATAAGGACCGAAATGCCGTTATTTGAAAATTCCTGAATGAGCTGCTCAATTTCTGCCTTCGCGCCCACGACGATGCCGCGGGTGGTTCACCGAGGATAATCAGCCGGGGCTTCATGCACATCCATCTTGCCAACAGCACTTTCTGCTGGTTGCCGCCGCTGAGGTTGAGGATGGGCTGTTCCATGGATGGCGTTTTGATTTTGAGCTTATCAATATAATTTTGTACGATTTCTTTTTGCGCTTTTGTCTTTACAAAGCCAAACTTGTTGAGCTTAGGCAGCAGGGCGATGGTGATGTTTTCTTTTACCGAAAGGTGGGGGAGAATCCCTTCTACTTTGCGGTCCTCGGTACAAAAGCCCATGCCTTTTTTGATAGCATCCGCCGGAGTGCGGATCTTGGCGGGCTGCTGATACCAGTAAATTTCGCCGTCATCCGGACTGTCTGCACCAAAGATCACGCGGGCGAGTTCGCTGCGCCCGGAGCCAAGCAGACCGGCAAGACCGAGAATTTCGCCCTCTTTGATGTCAACGCTGATCCCGTTGAGGCGCATGCCGCGGCGGATGGGATCGGTTTTTAATAGTTCTTTTTTATCAGCGAAAGGATAATGGGGCTTTGATCGGGTAAGTTCCACCGAATCGCTTCCGACCATTAAGGAGATTAGTTTGAGCTGATTAAGCTTTTGGATATCGTAGCTGCCCACATAGTCCCCGTCTTTTAAGATGGTCAACCGCTCGCAGATTTCAAACACTTCGTCCAGCTTGTGGCTGATAAAAATAACGCTGATGTTTTGACTTTTGAGCTTTCGGATCACCCGAAAGAGCACTTCGACTTCTTTGGTGTCC
Organism: uncultured Clostridia bacterium; assembly: GCA_938014855.1. Lineage (GTDB taxonomy): Bacteria > Bacillota > Clostridia > Oscillospirales > Ruminococcaceae > Anaerotruncus. Next base: position 14,730 of record CALLQM010000002.1, read on the forward strand.
AGCGAAGAAGTGGGTTCGTCCATAATCACCAGCTTGGCGTTGGTGCTGACGGCACGTGCCACAGCCACCATCTGCTGGATGGCGGTAGAGTATTGGTTTAGGGGCTTTGTGACATCAATCTGAATATCCAGGCTGTTTAGGATGCGGCCGGCTTCGCCGGCCATTTTCTTTCGGTCAATCCCGCCGAATTTTGCGCGTGGCTCGCGGCCCAAGAAAAGATTTTCGTATACCGTTTGAAAAGGGCTTAAATTGAGTTCCTGATAAATAGTCGAAATCCCTTTTTCATTGGCTTCGATCGGAGATTTCACATGGATTTCTTCGCCGTCAAACCAGATGCTACCGGCATCTTTTTGATAAATGCCGGTTAGCACTTTAATGAGGGTCGATTTTCCGGCGCCGTTTTCTCCCATAAGAGCGTGAATTTCTCCCTTTTTTACTTGGAGGCTCACGCCTTTGAGCGCTTTTACGCCGGGAAAAGACTTTTCCAGCCCTTTTATTTCTAATAGAAAATCAGACATGGCCGCTCCTTTCAAAAGACAGACCACTCCTGCAGTCAGAAGTGGTCTGTCGCATTCTTACATTTGGCTGTAATCTTAATACCCCAACTCGACGTCGACGTTCTCTTTTGTGTACAGGGTGTCTTCATTTGTAATGTTTTCGGGGACGGTTTCACCGTTTATGATTTTGGTGATGGTTTCTAAAACAATCGGGCCAAAGTAAGGAGAGCAGTTTACAGAAGCAAGCTGCGTGCCCGATTCGACGTCTTCTAGTGCTGCGCGGGTGCCGTCGATGCCGACGGTGAGCATGTCTTTGCCGGGCGTAAATCCGGCGACTTCAATTGCACGTTTTGCGCCCTGAATCATGTCGTCGGTGACAGCAAAGACCGCATCGATTTTGTCTCCGCCCTGCGCCTGCAGGATGTTTTCCATGACGGCCTGGGCCTTATCCATGAGCCATTCACCGTCTTGTTCTGCGATAATGCTGTATTTAGTAGAGTCCAGCGCATTTACAAAGCCATCCTGCCGGTCGGTGGAAGTGGAGGAATCGTAGCCGCCGTTTATGATCACGATGTTGCCGCCGTCCGGCAGAGCTTCCGTTAACGCTTTGGCGCATTGTTCCCCTTCCCATACAAAGTTTGACATAATGGCGGTGGTGTAATGCACGCCGGCTTCGCCGTCGATCGCGCGGTCCACCAGAATGACTGGGATGTTATTTTCCATTGCTTCCTGCAAAGCGCCCTGCAGGCCGTTGTTTTCGAGAGGCGCCACCACGAGATAATCTACACCGGCCGCAATCAGATCGCGGATGTCGGTTTCCTGCGTGGCGATATCTCCGCCTGCATCTTTGACAATGAATTTTCCGTCCGACCCTTCCACAGATGCTTTAATGGAGTCGGTTTCGGTGGTTCTCCAGGCAGACATACTGTCTGTTTGCGAAAAACCTACTGTTTTGCCAGCGAGTACGCCGCCGGCAGCTGTGCTTGTGGATGCTTCTGAAGTGGAGCTGGAACTGCTCGCGGGAGAAGGCCCGGAGCTTGTTCCGCAAGCCACAAAAGTGAGAAGCATGGCGACTGTCATGAGAGATGCGACAAACTTTTTCATGATTTTTCTCCTTTTGTTCATCGGTTACGAAGTAAATAGGATTGTTTATTACATAAATTATAATATCAATATATGGAGAATAAATCAAGAAAATATGCCTATATATACAAAAGTTTGTGATGTTTGTGTAAAAAACTAGATATGTATTGGATGGTTTTCTCTTTTACTTTACAAATCATGTAACAATGAGCTATAATTATAGAAAGGTAAAACATAAATGCTGAAAGAAAAGGGACGAGGCAAAAATGAGCAGGCAGAATAAAACCGTTAAAATCAATGTGGAAAGAGATATTCAGCTGCATCTGGCGAATCTGGATCATCATGAACGGATCGCACGGATCTGTAAAGCGCTGTCCTCAACCACCCGGCTTAAAATCTTAAATATCTTAAAAAACACAGCCATGTCGATCCAGGACATTGCGCAGACACTGGATATCCCGATTTCTTCTACGGCACTTTATATTAAGAATCTGGAAGATGCGGGGCTGGTGGTGACCGAAACAAGGCCGGGAATCCGCG
>CALLQM010000003.1 GCA_938014855.1 uncultured Clostridia bacterium
CAAACTGATGGGAAATGTGCTGATGGCGCAGGGCTTTGATGTCAAGGTTTCGGAAGTGCACGGTATGGCACAACGCGGCGGTTCAGTCGTTACTTATGTCACCTTTGGGGATAAAGTGTATTCTCCTGTGATCGCGCAGGGTGAAGCGGACGCAATCGTATCATTTGAAAAGCTGGAAGCCGCAAGATGGCTCCCTTACCTCACAAAAGGCGGACGGCTGATTGTCAACGACCAGCAGATTTCCCCGATGCCGGTCATTACGGGTGCGATGGAGTATCCGACAGAGATTTTAGAAAAAATCCGCGCAAAAGGCGTGCAGGTAACCGCGTTGGATGCGCTTTCACTTGCAAAGCAGGCCGGCAGTGCAAAGGCTGTTAATGTGGTATTGATCGGTGTGCTTTCTGCAATGTTAGATTTTCCCGATGCAGTTTGGCAGCAGACAATCGAACAAACGGTGCCGTCCAAGTTTTTACAGCTCAATCAAAAGGCGTTTGAGCTGGGACGCCATGCATTTTCAAATACAACCGAATAATTTAAAAATACAGGAGTGATCACTGTGTCTAAATACCGTGATTCCATTGAATGTGCTCCCGTTCAGGAGCTTCGCGCGATCCAATCGTATCGCTTGCTTAAGACGGTGCGCCATGTCTATGAAAATGTTCCATTTTACCGAAAAAAATTTGATGAAATTGGTCTCAAACCAGAAGATATTCAATCCGTAAATGATTTAAGCAAACTTCCGTTTACCTATAAACAGGATTTGCGGGACAACTATCCCTATGGATTGTTTGCTGTGCCGCAGGATCAAATTGTCCGTATCCACGCATCTTCCGGTACAACGGGTAAACAGACGGTTGTCGGCTATACGCAGAACGATTTGGACACTTGGGCGGAAATTACTGCCCGTGCGCTCGTTGCCGCGGGTGCATCCAATCAAGACTTTGTCCATATTTCGTATGGATATGGCTTGTTTACGGGAGGCCTCGGACTGCATCAAGGTGCTACTACGTTAGGCGCATCCGTGATTCCGGTCTCCACCGGAAATACCAAACGGCAAATTCAAATCATGCAGGATTTTGGATCCGATCTTATTTGCTGTACCCCGTCTTATGCCATCTATTTGGGTGAAACGGTGCGCGAAATGGGAATCGATCCGAAAACACTCAAACTGCGTGCAGGTGTTTTTGGCGCAGAACCTTGGACAGAACATATGCGCCAGGAAATCGAACGTCTGCTTGCAATCAAAGCTTATGATATTTATGGGCTTTCTGAAATTATGGGACCTGGCGTTTCTTATGAATGCTCGGAACAGAACGGCATGCACATTAACGAAGATCATTTTATAGCCGAAATCATTGACCCGGATACCGGGGAAGTGCTTGGTGAAGATACCATGGGCGAGTTAGTCTTTACCTGTATTACAAAAGAAGCTCTGCCGCTGATTCGTTACCGTACCCGTGATATTGCGATGCTGACGCGCAAACCCTGCTCCTGCGGACGTACATTTATAAAAATGGCCAAACCGGCAGGACGTACAGACGATATGCTGATTATTCGTGGGGTCAATGTATTCCCGTCGCAGGTGGAAAGCGTTCTGCTTCAATTCAGCGGTACGACTCCCAACTATCAGCTGATTATCGACCGCGTTGGTGCGCTTGATACGTTAGAAGTGCAGGTTGAAATGGATGAACATATGACGTTTGATGCGGTTCGACTAATTGAAAAACGTGAAAAAGAGATTCGCGGTGCGCTCGAATCCATGCTCGGAATTGCCGCAACGGTTCATCTCGTTTCGCCGAAAACCATTGCGCGCAGTGAGGGAAAAGCAAAACGAGTAATCGACAAACGAAGCCTCAAATGATATAATGGAATTACCATAGAATACCATACGAAATTAAGCCGCTAACGGCAGAATGGGTGTTGATTTATGATCATTAAGCAGTTATCCGTTTTTGTGGAAAACCAGCCGGGCAGGCTTGCGGA
>CALLQM010000004.1 GCA_938014855.1 uncultured Clostridia bacterium
TACAGAGTCTTCAGAGGGTGCGTTTGTTTACAGCTTTATCGTATGTGTTCTTATTTATAAGTCACTCTACTTTAAAACTATAATGCAGGCTCACATTAAAAGCGCGATGACCACCGGTATCATTCTTCTTATCATAATGAATGCAGGGGTATTTGCTTGGCTGTTGACACAGCAGGGAATTGCTGCCCAGCTTACCGAAATGGCTTTAGCTTTGACCACCAATAAGTACATTATGCTGTTTGTTATCAATATTATCTTCCTCATTGCAGGATGCTTAATGGATAATACCAGTGCGATGTTTATTCTTGTTCCAATTATTATGCCGATTGCACAGGCACTTGATATCAACATGGTACACCTTGGAACCATTATCGTACTGAACCTTTCAATCGGTCAGGTAACACCTCCTGTCGGCCCGAATCTCTACGTAGCTGCTGACATTGGACGGGTAAAATTCGAAAATATCTGCCGCAAGATGGTGCCTTTGCTGGTAATGTCGTTTATTGCTCTGTTTATAATTACATATGTGCCTTGGTTCTCATTGGCACTTATCAAGTAATTACACAAGCTGAATAATCGGAATCTTGCAAACTAGGTTTAGCATGTGTATACTTATAACAGAATTAAATCAAACACCAAACGAAGGATGAATGAATGTGGCAAAAAACAAAAGTCTTCTGAATGCCTCACTGGCAAATAAATCGGTCGTTGACCGTGTAGTAGATCAAATTACCGAAGCAATCATAAGTGGGGAACTGAAACCGGGAGACAAAATCCCGACAGAAGTAGAGTTATGTGAATCATTTGAAGTGGGAAGAAATTCTGTTCGGGAAGCGATTAAGGTTTTGGCTTCATTCGGAGTCGTATATATCAAGCGTTCAGAAGGAACGTTTGTAAGTGATCAGTTTAATCACCGCATGCTGGAACCTATGTTATATGGATTAATTCTTCAAAAGGATTCTGCAACCGAAATCATGGAACTTCGGCAGGTGTTCGATACGGGAATTATTCAGGTTGCTATGGAAAAGGCGACGGACAAAGCGATTAAGCAGATTAAATCCGCCCTTGCTCATTTAGAAAAAGAAATTCTGCGTGAGGGCGCATCTGCCAAAAAAATACTTGACGCAGACATTGCGTTTCATAATGCTGTGCTCCAGTCGATGAATAATGCTCTGATTTCTGTGATTGCCGGCTATATTGACCGGATCACCATTCCTTCCCGTGTACGCACAATGCAGAAAATCCTTAAAAGCGGTAAACAAACAAACTTTATTGATCTGCATAAACGAATTTTGGATATCATTGAAAATGGTCATCCGGAACGAATTGCGCAGACTGTTAAAGACCACTATCAGTTCTGGAAACTGGAAAACTTAGAAAACAAAACCCAATCATGAGGAGTGAAACTGCATGATTTATAGAAAAGCCAGCGAAATGGCTCCTGTCCCTCTGCAGAATGTCATGGGCGGAGAAGGAACCGTTATGATGGAAAAACTTTTGATGGCGCCGGAAGAAATGCTTGGAAAAGGAAGGGCGTATGTACGTCATACACTCAATCCCGGTGTCAGCATTGGACAGCATAAACATGAACATGAAATGGAATCTATGGGGGTTGTATCGGGATGTGCAGTTCATGTGATCAACGGCGAAACCCAGCATTTGTCGGCGGGAGATATCATTGCGGCACAACCCGGCGATACGCACGGTATTGCATGTGAAGGTGACAAACCGCTGATACTAATTGCACAGGTACTATACGAATAATTTTTTTAATTAATAGGTACTACGTATGATATAGGATAAAGGGGGACGAATTTATGGATAAGGTCTTATTATCAGTTGCACCGGTAAGTGCGGCCGATAACCATATTTACATGACAAAAATTGGAGCAGATGTCATTGAATGCGAGAAAGCCGGTGCCGGAATGGTGCACCTGCATGTACGCGATCTTAATGGCAAATTGACTCCAAATTTGGATGTTTTCCGCGAAACAATTGAACGGATTCGTGAAAAATCCAATATCGTAATTGAAGCGTCCACCGGCGGCGTATCCGATTTGACGATACAGGAACGGTGTGCACCACTGCATGATGATTTGGTGGAATGTGCTTCTTTAAATGTTGGATCGGTGAATTTGGGAAATGCAGTCTATCAAAACCCGATTGATGAAGTTCGCTATTGTGTACAGGAAATTGTAAAAAACAAAAAAACCCCGGAAGTTGAAGTTTTTGAACTTGGAATGATACATACGACCATTGAGCTCTACAAAGAATTTTCCATTCCAGATCCGCTCTTATTAAGCATTGTACTCGGTCATGACGGCGCTGCTCCGGCAACGATTGAGGCGCTGGCCGCTATGCGCAGCTTTATTCCAAACAACATAATTTGGGGAATTACA
>CALLQM010000005.1 GCA_938014855.1 uncultured Clostridia bacterium
GTTCTTCAAGTTTTTCTTTTCCAGATGTCCCAGATGTGAGATCCGTTACTTTCTGTTCGGCATCTTTTACAACTTTTTCCTGCGCAGCAACGTTGGCAGATGCCGTATCCAGCGCGGCTTTTGCGGCATCTACTGCGGCTTGGAACTTCGGATCGATTGTTGGGTTATCAGCCGTTGGAGTCGGCTCTGGAGCGGGCTGCGGCGGTGTAAGCTGATCAAATGCCGATTTGTTATCCTCTGCTTGTTTTTGGAGATAGGATTGTTCTTCTTGCCCTGCCAAGTCTATATGCTGTGCGTCGAGAATCTGTTCGTTTGCTTGATCGATTGCCGCGCTCGCGTCGCCTGCGAGTTTCGTGACGCGCGCTAGTTCCGCATTCAGTTCGGCGGCTACGGTTTGATGGTTGGAGTCGTCCGCCGCCAACTGGGTAAACTGTTTAGCGGTGTAGTTTGCAAGGCTTTGGTTCCATACGCTGATGGCCGTTTCATCCTGACTGAGTGCGTTAAACCGGTCGATCAGGGTTGTTGGAACAAAATTGTCGGGCTTTTGACCCTCAAACTGCTGAGGACCGAGCGCTTTTTGCAGTGCTTCGGCATTGGCAAGATCGGTTTGCGCGGCCGAAAGACGATCGTTTGCAGACTGAAGTTCATTTTGTGCAGAACTGACAGCGGCTTGCGCATTTTGTGCGTTTTGCATCTGGGCATCGAAAGCCGCTTTCTGCGCCGCATAGCGGCTGGCGGCAGCTTGGTCTGCCGCTTGTTTAGCTGCCTCATTGGCGGCGTTCGCGGCCTTTTGTGCCTCTTCCAGCGCAGTTTTTGCCTCTATCCATTTTGAATTGGCGGTTATTTCAGCATCTTTGAGCTGTGCCAATTTTTTCTGATCTTCGTCTAATTTCTGCTTAGCGGCATTGAGTTCGCTTTCTTTTTGTTTGTCTGCTGCGTTTTGCTCGCCAATCTGTTTTTCCAGTTCGGCGATCTCTTTTTTTAATTTTTCGATGTAGGTTTTGAGCGCGTCACGGTCGGTCACCGCTTTGTTATAAGCGTCCCGCGCCTTTTGGATTTGTTCCGGAGTGTAAGAGCCATCAGACGATGTAGCAGGCCGGAACTTCGGAAATTCTAGCCCCGCGTGATAGTTGTAGGAATTTGTGATGACCAGCTCTTTTTTGGCGCGGAAATTTGCCTCCATCACCACTTTGTATTCGTCATCGGAAAAATTATCCTTGACCGAAAGTTTGATGCAGATATACCGGGTGGAGCCGAACTTCTTTTCGATGAGATCGGCGTCACTGATATATTTTTTGCCTTCCTTCTTTTTGAGCGAAAACCGGATGAGGTCGCGGTCGACATAGCTGTCGTATCCGTCGCCAGATTTGGCGATCACATAATAATAATCGGAACCGGGACGGATGGTGCCGTGGCCGTCGCTGGCAATTTCGCCGTCAGAATCCACAAGTTCGCCGACGATCGAGGACGGTGCGGCGAATGCGGGTACGGCGGTCAGACAGATCAGCACCAGCGAGAGCGCGAATGCTAGCCATTTTTTCATACCAAAATCCTCCTTGTTGTATTGGAAAAGCGTGGTTTGCTCGATCGCTTTTCCTAGTTTTTTTGAATATCGTATGTGCGTTTTGCCGCCGCCTGTGATCAGCAGGCCGAAAGCAGAGCGCTGTATGAGCTCCTTTCATACAGTATAAAATATTTCCAGTTTTATTGCAAACATTAAAAAAATTTTTTCTTTTTTGGTCAACACTAAAATTACCCCTCTCTATATGTAGCTGCTGGGCGCAGGAGTTATGACGCCGAATCATGTACAAAGTCTTAACAATTTCTGCTATTTTTGATAAAATGGCAGAAATCGCTAGCGTTTCTAGGCCGATTGTTGTATAATCATGCTAACAAATATGCAAAAAGGCGGGAGTTTTCATGAACGAGGCAGTTTTCTCAACTGCGGATATTTTGCTTCCACAGGGCGTAAATATGCACCAGTGGAGTGTTGTAGCATGTGACCAATATACTTCGGAACCGGAATACTGGAACCGCGTGGAACAGACAGTTGGAGATTCTCCGTCTACGTATCATATGATTTTGCCGGAAGTGTTTCTGGGTGCCCCCGATGCCGAAGAACGGATCAGCCGCATCAATGCGAGCATGCGGCAGTATCTGGACAGCGGGATTTTTTTCTGTCTGCCGGACAGCTATCTTTATCTAGAGCGCACCATTGCGCCGGGAAAAATTCGCCGGGGACTGGTCGGAAAACTGGATCTGATGGCATATGAATATGGAAAAGGCTCTCTGTCGGCGGTGCGGCCGACCGAGGGGACGGTGGAAAGCCGTCTGCCGCCGCGCATCAAAGTGCGCGAACATGCGCCGCTGGAAACCCCGCACATCATGGTGCTCATTGACGACCCGGAAAAGACCGTTATCGAACCTCTGGCGCAGAAAAAAGACGCGCTCAAGCCGGTTTATGATTTTACCCTGATGGAGCAGGGGGGAGCCATCCGCGGCTGGCAGGTGACGGGGGAGGCCTGCGGCCAGATTGATGCGGCGCTTGCCGGATTAAAAGGGCGGCTTTCGGGACAAAATGAAAATCCACTGCTGTTTGCTGTGGGGGACGGAAACCATTCGCTGGCGACTGCCAAAGCCTGCTTTGAAAAGCTCCGGCAGACCCTGCCAAGAGAAAAGTGGGAAAACCATCCGGCGCGCTGGGCGCTGGTGGAACTGGTAAATATCCACGATGCCGCCATGCAGTTCGAGCCGATCCACCGGGTGCTGTTTGATGTCGACCCAGAGCAGGTGCGCAGAGAACTGGATTCTTATTATAAAGTGGAGCAGAAGGAGTGCGGTGGACAGTCGTTTGACATGGTGGTCGGCGGCAAAAAAGAGCGCCTGTTTATTAAAAACCCGTCCAGCCAGTTGGCGGTGGGCACTCTGCAGACTTTTCTCGACGATTACCTTGCCCGTTTCGGCGGAACGGTGGATTATATCCATGGCGGCGAGGTGGTCATGCAGCTTTCCCAAAAGGAGCGCGCGGTCGGATTTTTACTTCCGGCTATGCAGAAATCCGAACTGTTCCCGACTGTAATTGCGGACGGTGCCCTGCCGCGCAAGACTTTTTCGATGGGAAATGCCTATGAAAAACGGTATTACCTGGAGTGTAGGGCTATTCGATAATTTATTCACACGATTTTGATGTTAAGGAGGAAGTACGCGTGGAAAGAGAATCGCTGATTAAAACGGCGCTGGGAAAAAAGCGCCCCGATTTGGTGCTGAAGAACGGAAAAGTTATCAATGTCTTCACGGGGGAAATCGTGGCGGCTGACGTGGCAATCACCCAGGGTGTCATTACGGGGATTGGCAGTTACCACGGAAAAACCAACATCGATCTGGACGGAAAATATGTCGCGCCGGGCTTTATCAATGCCCACTGCCATGTGGAAAGCTCTATGGTGCCTCCACCGGCTTACTGCATTGAGGAGCTGAAATGGGGGGTTACCACCGTCATCACCGATCCGCACGAGATTACGAATGTGGCGGGCGGGGAGGGTGTCCAGTTCATGCTCGACGCATCGGAAGGGCTGCCGATGAACTACTATGTCCAGCTTCCGTCTTGTGTACCGGCTACTCCGTTTGAACATGCCGGTGCGGAATTCACCGTAGAAAAGATGGCTTCCTTTCTAAAGCATCCGGGTGTGCTGGGGCTGGGAGAAATGATGAACTATCCGGGCATTTCGGCTTGCGACCCGCAGGTCATGGCGAAGCTGGAGCTATTTGCTGACCGCGTGATCGACGGGCATGCACCCGGCATTTCGGGAAATGCGCTGCAAGCGTATACAGCGGCGGGCGTCCGCACCGACCACGAAAGCGTTACTTATGAGGAAGCGCTGGAAAAACTGCGCGCCGGAATCGCTGTTTTGGTGCGGGAAGGAAGCGCCAGCAAAAACCTGCGCGATATCCTCACCGGTGTGATCGAAAACGGCATCGATACGACCAACCTTGCCTTTTGCACCGACGACAAACACCTTGCGGACATTCGCCGGGAGGGAACCATCCATCACAATATCAAGATGGCGATCGCTCTGGGCATGAAACCGGTCACCGCGATTCAGATGGCGACCATCAATGCCGCGCGCATTTATGGTCTGCGCGGTGTGGGTGCGGCCGCGGTCGGTTACCGCGCGGATCTTGTGATTCTGCACGATTTAACGGAACTGACGGTGGACGAAGTGTATAAGGACGGAAAAGCATATACCGAGCATGCGACCCCGCGGCGCGGGGTGAATGCCGGCTCCGCTATTTTGCATACCGTCAATCTGGCTCCGCTGGAGGAATCGAGCTTTGCACTGCCGGAAAAAGAGGACTATCCGGTGATCCAAATTATCCCCGGCCAGATCGTGACCAAGATCGCGTCGGTGAAAGCCAGGGATGTGCCGAAAAAGCTAAAATCGGGCGAACTGCGCAAGATCGCGGTGATCGAGCGGCATCATGCAACCGGGAATATCGGCGTCGGGCTGATTGCCGGGTATGGGCTGACGCATGGCGCGGTGGCGACCACTGTGGCGCATGATTCCCATAACCTTATTGTGGTGGGAGATAACGACGCGGATATGCTGGCGGCCGCGCAGGAGCTTGAGCGGGTGCAGGGCGGCTATACCATTGTATCCGACGGGCAGGTGGACGGTACCTTGGTTCTGCCGATTGGCGGGCTGATGAGTCAGGATCCGGCGCCTGCGCTGATCGAAAATCTGGATGCGATGATCGAAAAGGCGAAAAAGGCAGGCGTACGGGAGGGAATCGACCCGTTTATCACCCTTTCCTTTATGGCTCTGCCGGTGATTCCGGAGATCCGCATTACCGATATGGGTGTGTTTGATGTGACGAAATTTGAATTTGTAGATTGAGCAGAGAGGACGGTTATGATGACAGAAGACGGTTTAGCGGAAATACGAAAAGCGTGTGAAGCCAAAAAGGTTCGCCTGCCGGACGGGACGATGGTGCCCCAGCTTGGGCAGGGAACGTGGTATATGGGAGAATTTTCAGGCCGGTATAAAAACGAACTGGAAGCGCTGCGAACCGGAATCGGGCTGGGGCTGACCCTAATCGATACCGCGGAAATGTACGGCGACGGTGCGGCCGAGCACACGGTGGGCGAAGCCATCCGCTCGATCCCCAGAGAAAAGCTGTTTTTAGTTTCCAAGGTGTACCCGCATAATGCGGACCGGCGCAAGATTTTTTCGAGCTGTGAAAATTCTCTGCGCAGATTAAAAGTACGGACGCTGGATTTATATCTCCTGCATTGGCGCGGTCGGGTTCCGCTGAAAGAAACCGTGGCCTGCATGGAGGAACTGATCCGCAGAGGAAAGATTAAGCGCTGGGGCGTTTCCAATTTTGACACCGCCGATATGGAAGACCTCTGGAAAACGCCCGGCGGCCAAAACTGCGCGGTCAATCAGGTGCTGTATCATCTGGGCTCCCGCGGCATCGAATATGATCTGCTGCCGTGGATGCGCGCCCATCATGTGCCGGTCATGGCTTACTGCCCGCTGGCGCAGGCGGGGCGTCTAGACCGCGAACTGCTGGAGCATCCGGCGGTCCAAAAAATTGCGCAGAAATACGGCATGACCACCGAGCAGGTTCTGCTGGCGTTCGTTTTGCATAAGCCGGATATGATCGCGATTCCCAAAGCAGGAAAACCGGCGCATGTTCAGCAGAATGCCGCCGCTTCTCTGCATCCGCTCAGCGAAGAAGACCTTTCGCTATTGGATGCCGCTTTTCCGCCGCCTAATAAAAAAGTTCATCTGGACATCGTATAAAGCCCCTCTCTCAGCCGGAGATCCTCCTGCGTATGCAGGTCGGTTTCCGGCTGTTTTCTTTGTGCGGCTGTGTGTTGTGAAAAGGTACAAGGTTTTATCGTGGGAACGTAAAATATGTACAATATAGCGAAAATATCTTTCAATAATTGTGAAAGATTAACTATGCATTGACAAAATTAAGACAATGATAAATAATAAAGTGTACGACCATAATGCAATAATAGACTAAAAGGAGAATGATATGAGGGGAATCGTGACGTCCGTTACGGATATTCGGAGAAAGGTATTTACAGAGGTGGCAAGGCTTGCCTATGAAGGCGGCGATTACTCCCGTATTGAGGCACTGCCCTATAAGATCGTGCCCGGTGAGGTCGCGAGATACCGCGAATCGATCTTTTTGGAACGAGCGATCGTCGGCGAACGCCTGCGTCTGGCCATCGGTCTGCCGCTTCGCCCATTGGACGAGCACGCTCCGGTATCCCCGGGTACCGATGCAAGTGCACCCGATGAAAAATACTACGATCCGCCGCTGGTCAATATTATAAAATTTGCCTGTAATGCCTGCCCTGAAAAGCAGTTCCATGTTTCGGATGCCTGCCAAGGGTGTCTGGCACATTCCTGCAAGGAGGTCTGCCCGAAAGGTGCGATTTCGATCGTCCATGGAAAATCGGTCATCGACCAATCCAAATGCGTCAAATGCGGGCGCTGTAAAGATGCCTGCCCGTACGGCGCCATTCTAAAAATGGAGCGCCCCTGCGCAAAAGCCTGCGGCATGGATGCCATCGGCAGTGACGAGCAGGGCATTGCGACCATCGATTATGATAAATGTGTTTCCTGCGGCATGTGCCTGGTCAACTGTCCTTTCGGCGCGATTTCCGATAAAGGCCAGATTTTCCAGCTGATCCATGCCATGCGCGACAATGCACGCGTTATCGCGATTGTAGCGCCTGCGTTTGTCGGTCAGTTTGGCCCGTCCATGTCCCCCGAAAAGTTTACCGCCGCGATGAAACAGCTGGGATTTGACAGCGTCGTGGAAGTGGGAATTGGCGCGGATCTGTGCGCGATTGAGGAAGCCAAGGACTTTATGCGCGAGGTGCCCGCTTCCCAGCCGTTCATGGCGACTTCCTGCTGCCCGTCCTGGTCGGTCATGGCCAAAAAGCTGTTCCCGGATCTGGCGCCCTATATCTCCATGGCGCTCACGCCAATGGTGCTGACAGCGCGTCTACAGAAAAAGGCGCATAAGGACAGCAAGATCGCGTTTATCGGACCCTGCGCGGCGAAAAAGCTCGAGGCCAGCCGCCGCAGCATCCGCAGTGAGGTCGACTTTGTTTTGACCTTTGAGGAACTTATGGGGATGTTTGAAGCCAAAGGAATCTCGTTTGATGAAATTACAGACGAAATTCCGCTGGAAGAAGCGACAGCGGCCGGACGCGGATTTGCCGTCAGCGGCGGCGTTGCGCAGGCGGTTGCGGATGTTATTAAACGCACCCATCCCGATCAGGATGTCAAAATTGCCTGTGCGCAGGGCCTGCAGGACTGCAAGAAACTGCTGACACTCGCGAAAGCCGGAAAATACGACGGTTATCTGCTCGAGGGCATGGCCTGCCCGGGCGGATGCGTGGCAGGTGCCGGAACGTTACAGCCGGTCACGAAATCGGCTGCCCTTATTAAGAAATATACGAACCAGGCGGAAAAGAAGAACGCGCTGGATTCCAAGTATGAAATTACATTAAGCCTGCTCAACGATTAAAGTAAAAGAGACCATATCGATATGGTCTCTTTTACCATCCGGATAAAGAATAACGTTTTGGAAGGTGACCGATATGAAACTGACGGTTTTAGTTGACAATCATACGCTGATCGATGCCTATTACTGCGGGGAAGGGCTTTCCCTAATCACCGGCTGTTCGCACAGCGGCATCTGCAACATAATCGAATATGCAAAATCGGTCTGTAAAGACAGCCGGGTGCGCGGCGTGATCGGCGGGTTCCACCTGTTTGAGGAGGATGCCCGGCTCACGCAGACGATCGCCTATCTAAACCGTCATGCGGTTCGGGAACTCTATCCATGCCACTGCGTTTCCTTTTCTGCAAAGGCGCGTATCCATCAGACCATTCCGATTCGGGAGGTCGGAGTGGGCATGGAGATCGTCTGGTGATGCGCCGCGCGGATATGCTAAAAGGTTAAGATTTAAAATTCTGCGGATGGTAGACGGAAAAGCCACGTTTTTTATTGACTTTTCCCCGCTTTTGGTATATAATAACCAACATCACGCAGGTATGGTGCAATGGTAACACTTCTGCTTCCCAAGCAGACAACACGGGTCCGATTCCCGTTACCTGCTCCAAATTAAAAGCTGCATTTTTGTTGGCATGAGCCAATGAAAATGCAGCTTTTTGCTTTTTCTATCTTAAAAGGGATTATTATATAGGATGATAGTGGTGCTATTCGAGACAAAATGGTACAATAAAAAGATCACGTGTTCTGTTACCATATCAGGAACGATAGGAAATTAGGGAATGCTTATGAAAAAATGAAACTAGTTCTTTTTATTTTAATCGTTTTATTTACGTCGGGGTGCTCGGAAAAGTTGGGCTCTCAGCCCGAAAACTTTTTTGTGCCGATCGACAGCTATTATGCAACCGGTAAAGAAACCGATCATGGGATTACTTTAACGTATGTATTTAAAAACGGTTATGCAGAATTTAAAGAAAATAAGGTAGCCTCGATTCAGTTTGCGGATATCTTTCAAAATGTGATCGTCAAAGACTTTCATATTACGAAAGAAAAATATGCTCATGGAGCCGATTACGAATTCTATGCAATTTCTCTCGACTTTGAATTTAATAAGCTGGGTTTATACCAAACGCACGAAATTGTGATCCGCTTGGATGATAGCGCCGAACACATTTATCCGATTGGGAATTGGGTTTTTGATGTTGGGGAGCAGCAGGCCGAACCTCCTGCGATTAATACCTAGGAATCCCCTATGGTTTCAAGTAACGGCACAAGATTCGCGTATGCTTACAAACTCGAAGCGGACGATGCGAAAATTACCACGCTGTGGTATGGGCAGGATCAGAAGCTCCACGACCCCGACGGCGTCCCGCTGTCCGGAAACATTCCGCTGGAAAATTCGGAGGCTCCTATTCGTTTTATCCAAACGAAAATGGAAGTCTTGCATCCGGATGGAACAACCGAAACGGTATACGGGAAAGGCTGTTATTGCGGCGCGATCGATTCCCCAGAAGATGTTTTTACCGCGTCGCGGGAATATCGGCTTCGTTCTAGCCGGTGATCGGTATTAATTTTTTCAAATCAAATGATCAAGGGAAGCTGTTTTGGCTTCCCTTTTGCATATCCTATTAAACTCTAACGTTAGAAAGGTTACTTTTTTCTTGGCACTTTGATGTATAATAAAAAATGTGGAGATAACTTGCTGCGTCAAAAAACTTCCAAGCAGAGAATGCGATATATTAATCCTGATTATGAAACTAAGACTAACCAAACAGAAAAAAGAAACGGGCCGACCCCTTAAAATGCAGGGATTTTTACGGCTATCAAAAGGAGCGGATATTTTCCATGGATTTTGGATTACAACATAAAGTAGCGCTGGTTACGGGCGCAAATAACCCGCAGGACATTGCGGACACAATTGTGTTCCTTGCAAGCGAACGTGCCGCCATGCTGACGGGCAGGTTCTGAAAGTTTCGGGAGGGCGTGCGCGGAATCCGTTTTGCCAGTGCGCCAAAGGGAAGGTCTGCTGCGCCTAAAAAAGCCGGTATTTGCGGAAAACCAAAATCATGCAGGAAATCACGAGGACAGAAAGGAAATTCTGCTAAAGTTTTAAAAAGAATCACCTTTTCGGGTGCGCCCTCATAGAATAGGGATAGAACTGCTGAAATTAGGAAAAATGTATGACATATTCTGCTGTTAAAAGCACATACGGGCCAATAATCGCTTCGGCCCCTTGCGCAAAACCCTGCCAAACCGCGTTGGATTTGGCAGGGTTTTCTCTTTCTAAAAAAGGAAATTTGCCGCTAAGAAATAAAACTAAGACGGGATTTTAAATTGACATCTCCCATAGTTTCGCTTATGATAGCAGAAACTGTATCATTTTACGTGCACTTTACCAATCGTTCACAAAGTTTGTGACCGAAACGATCCATCGAAAAAGTCGTAGTTTACCGTAAAACAGCCGATTGTAAATAGGGGAGCAAAATCACTGTGCATCAGGCTGATTTGAAATGTTTCTTTATGAGCGGAGGATTCTATTGGAAAAGGATACGAGTTTCAAAAACAGCGAAATTAAAGACCTCTTTTTACAGTATGTCGGAGTTTTCGCGATGGTTGTATTAATTTTACTGTCGGTTTGGAGTTTTAAACAGCAGACCGAAGGGTATTCCCGCGCCCAAAGTCAGGAACTGCTGCAAGCAGTTGCGCTGCAAACCGCCGATATGGTGGAAATGAAGGTGCAGGATTCCATCAGCTATTTAACCGGGGCGACCGGATATTTTTCGAGCTTTGACGATATACGCTGCTACCAGTCGCTGCAAATGTTAAGTAAACTTTCTAAAATCGGCGGCTTCTATGGGATGCGGGTCGTCACGCCGGACGGCAAGGCCTACGCATCCCCAGATAATGTCGTCGATCTTTCTCAGCGTGATTTTTTTAAAAAAGCAATGTACGGTGGCATTGGCATTTCCAGCGATTTTATCGTCTATGCCCCGATCTATAACGACCGGAGAATTGTGGGGTTTTTATGCGGCCTTTACGACATGAGCAGCCTGGATACCAGCGCGCCGACCGCCAATTTTGCGGGGCAGGTGCGTTCCTATGTGTTCCAGAAAAACGGGAATCTCATCATCCGCTCCGCCCATGCAACCGATTTTTTGACCGAGGGCGGAAACGTATGGAATACTTTTCAGCAGCTAAAATTTACTGATCAAACATCCTTCGAGACCTTTTTTACTGATGTGCAAAATGAGGAAAGCGGCAGTATCGAGTTTTTGGATCATGGAGAAAAACAGATCGCCTATTATGTCCCCGTCGGCATCAACGGCTGGTATTCGATCCATATGATCCCCGGAGTCTCCATCACTGTGAATATGAAGCCGATCCACGATATGGTGGGTATATTGGTCATTAAGATTTTTGCATGCTTTCTGCTTTTGATTGTCGGTATCGTTTATTTTAGCAGGAAATCGCAGAGGGCGCTCATCCATATCAACCGGCGGATGGATTTTCTAACGAATGCCGTTCCAGGCGGTGTGCAAAAATGCACGCCGGACGAAAAAGGAGAATTTACCTATCTCAGCGACGGATTCGTCCGTATGTTTGGCTATTCCAGAGAGCAGATCAAACAGAGATTCCATAACAGTTTTTATGAAACGATCTACGAACCCGACCTTGCAAAAGTCCGAAGAAAACTAAGCCGCCCAAAAATTGGGGAAGTCATCGAACTGCAGTACCGCGTGATGACCGGCTATGGGGAACAGCTTTGGCTTCTCAACAAGCTGACGCTCGTTAAGGACGAGCAGGGAACGTATTTTTATTGCGTCTGTCTGGACATCACAAACCTCAAAACCATCCAGCAGGAATTACAGATGAGCAACGAACGCTTTCGCATTTCGATGGCGAATACCTCCAACGTTATTTTTGAGTATGACATTCTCCATGACCGCATTTCGTTCGTTACGAAAACCCGGTCGCTGTATGCGCTGAAGGAAATGATCCTTGACGCAAAGGACTGCCTAGACTGGAACGGCGCGGTGTTTTTAGAGTCCCAAGACGAACTGGAACTGGCGCTGGAGGAGATCCGGGGCGGGGCGCGTATGGCATCGTGTCTCATCAAAATGCACCGCTCGGACGGCAAAAACGCATGGAACCAAGTGACACTCACGAATATTTTTGATGATTACGGCAGACCGGTGCGCGCCATCGGAATGCTCGAAGATGTAACCGAAAATAAGGAGGCTGAACTGCGCTTTATTAAGGAAAAGCAGTACCGGTCGGCGATGCTGGCGGATGTGCAGGAAGTGTACGAAATCAATTTGACCAAAGACTGCTTTCTGATCGAGTTTGGCGAAAAACGAAAGAAGAAAAAGCTCCAGCTTCCAAAGCAGTTTTCCCGCGCCATACCGGTTCTGGTCGCAAATTTGGTCGCTCCAAAAGATATGGAACAGGTTTTGCACGTCTTTTCGATTCCAAGACTGCTTTGCGCCTATCAGAACGGCGAATATACTTTGGAATACCAGTACCGCAATCTCGACAGCAGCGGCGCCGCATTCTGGGTGAGCAACCGCGTCAACCTGCTCAAAGACCCGCAGTCCGGCGACATCAAGGCCTTTTCCTATGTCCGCGATATCGATGAACAAAAGCAGAAGGAACTGATGCTCAAATACCGCTCCGAACGCGACGCGCTCACAGGGCTTTATAACCGCGCCGCCGCCGAAAATCTCATCATCGAATTTTTAAAAACCGAGCAACTCGGTCAGGGCTGGCATGGATTTTTGGCGATCGATCTGGATAACTTTAAAAATGTAAACGACCATTTGGGGCATTTGGCTGGGGATGCGCTGCTGCGCAACATTGCCGGCACGATTCAAAATGTCTTTCGGGCGACCGACATCCTCGCGCGCATGGGCGGAGACGAATTTGTGGTATTCATGAAAGGCGCGCGTTCCCGCCAGCACATCATTTTAAAAGCGCAGGAGCTCGTGACCAAACTGCAAACGATCCTTCCGAATGAAATCCCGGAGGGGACCGTTTCCGCCAGCATCGGGATTGCGTTCGCGCCCGAGCATGGCTCGACCTTTGAACAGCTCTATCAAAAAGCGGATCTGGCGCTCTACCACGTCAAGCGAAACGGAAAAAACTGCTGTTTTCTGTATGATGATTCGATCGCGAATCTGCCGTCTTAACGACCGCGGACGATAAAAAAGGCCCGGAATCTCACGTGAGATTCCGGACCTTTGGCTGTTACAGGAAAACTAGATCAGCCGATGCCACCATAGAAGATTCCCAGCAGGAATACGGCAAGGGTTAGACCACAGAAAACATAGCGGCTCATAGGCTCAAACCAAGCGCCAATGGGCTTTTCGCGGCCTTTTTGAGCGGCCTCACGTGCAAACTTCGGCCCGCAGACCCAGAAAAACAGGATACCGGCGAGCAGAGCGCCCAGCGGGCAGACGTAAATCGAGACAGCGTCCATCCAGCCGCCCACGATACCCTCGATGCAGATGCCGATGAGCGCGGCGATTGCGGCAATCGACCAGACCGCTTTCCGGCGGGAAAATCCAAATTTGGACTGTAGGGTTTCGATGGGAGCCTCAAAAAGGTTGATGAGGGACGTAAGCCCCGCAAATAGGACCGCAATAAAGAAAATCACCATAAACGCCCGCCCCATGGGCATCTGCTTAAACACTTCCGGCATGGTGATAAACATCAGCGGAGGCCCAGATGCCGGGTCGAACCCGTAAACAAAGACGGCGGGCAGAATGACCAGCGAAGCGAGCATCGCGGCGATGGTATCAAAGAACGCCACGTTTTTCGCACTGCTGATAATATCCTCGCTGTCCTTGAGGTAGGAGCCGTATACCACCGTTCCGTTCCCGGCCAGCGAAAGGGAGAAAAATGCCTGCCCCAGCGCGTATACCCATGTTTTAGGGCTCAGCAGGGCGTCCCATTTCGGGATAAACATGAACCGGTAGCCCTCTCCCGATCCGGGGAGCGTGGCCACACGGATGCCCAAGAGAATAAATAAGACATAAAACAGCGGCATCATCACTTTATTGACCCGTTCAATTCCGGCGGAGACGCCGCAGGACATGATGATAAAGCAGAAGGCCAGTCCGATTAGCTGCCAGCTTACACTGCCGAACGAACCGGCGATGGTGCCGAAATAGGCGCCGCTGTCGGTGTTGTGGAATGCGGAGCCGGTGACGGAGCCGACTAAAAACCGGATGATCCAGCCCATAACGACCGAATAACCGATTGCCAGCGAAAGCGAACCGAGCACCGGAATGATGCCGATTTTTTCGCCGGTGCTGCCATTTTTGCCGGCATGCTCAAAGGCTTTGCGGAAAGCGCCCAGAGGCCCTCTGCGCATTGCACGGCCGAATGACATTTCTCCGACCACCCCTGTAAAACCGATGATAATGACAAAGAAAAAGTAGGGGATGAGGAAGGCCGCACCTCCAAACTGGCCGACGCGATAAGGAAACAGCCAGACATTGCCCATACCAACTGCGGAGCCGATACAAGCCAAAATGAATCCCCATTTTGTGGAAAACGTATCACGTGTCTGCGTATCTGGGTTTGGGTTGTGTTCTACCTTTGCCATAACAGTTCACCTCACATTTCAAAACGTTTGCTGATACATAGACTGCGCCCCAAATGTGCGATAGCCTTTGTTTTGGTTATATGCAACATTTAGGGCGCAATCATCCTACATCATTATTCTTCGATGGGTGCAAGGGATGCCTGGAAGTGACGAAGAATCGGGGGCTCCCAGGTGATCTTATAACCATGCTTGATTTCATGCGCTCTTGCCTTGATCGCGATCAGAGCGTTTGCCATGATATCAAGGTGAGCCTGCGTATAAACGCGGCGCGGAATTGCCAGGCGGGTAAATTCAAAATCCGCCTTGAGCTGTTTGCCGGTATCGGGGTCGTTGCCGAGCATATAAGAGCCGATGTCGCATGCACGGATGCCGGCTTCCTTGTAAAGTTCGATTCCCAGCACTTGTCCGGGGAATTCGTAATACGGAATCTGCGGGAACATGGCTTTTGCATCGACAAATACGCCGTGTCCGCCGACCGGAGCCTGATAGGCGACCCCCGCGTCGTCTAGCTGGGCGGCCAGGTATTCCATCTGCCCGATCCGGTATTTTAAGTAGTCTTCGTTAAGACCTTCCCGA
>CALLQM010000006.1 GCA_938014855.1 uncultured Clostridia bacterium
TTGGAACGTTTGATTCAAGATGGACGCATCCATCCTGCGCGCATTGAGGAAACTGTGGAAAAAGCTCGTCGTGAAATTGACAGTAAAATCAAGCAGGACGGTGAACGCGCTGTTATGCAATGCGGTGTTCACAGCATGCATCCTGAACTGATTAAGCTGCTTGGCCGTATGCGTTACCGTTCCAGCTATGGACAGAACGTACTTAGCCATTCCATTGAAGTTTCACAGCTTGCCGGTATGATGGCGGCAGAATTAGGTTCTGATGAAATGCAGGCACGCCGCGCCGGTTTAATCCATGATATCGGTAAATCCATGACTCACGAAATTGAAGGCTCTCATGTACAGATCGGTGTTGATCTTGCTCGTAAATACAAAGAGAACCCCGAAATTATCCATGCAATTGAAGCGCACCACAACGATATTGAACCGAAAACAATCGTTGCTTGCCTTGTACAAGCTGCAGATGCAATCTCAGCAGCTCGTCCAGGCGCACGCCGCGAAAATCTTGAAAATTATATTAAGCGGCTTGAAAAATTGGAAGAAATCGCAAACTCGTTCGACGGAGTTGAAAAGTGCTTTGCAATCCAAGCCGGCCGCGAAATCCGTATCATGCTGAAACCGGAAATGATTTCGGATGATCAGATGACGATTATGGCTCGTGATATTGTAAAGAAAATCGAAGGCGAGCTTGATTATCCCGGACAGATCAAAGTGCATTGCATTCGTGAAAATCGTGCAATTGAATATGCAAAATAATAAAAAATGCCGTCCTACAGGACGGCATTTTTTATATGTTTGCTCTGCTCGTTAAACTCCTTGTAAATCAAAAAGAGGGGTATACTCCTCTTTTGCAGAACTGCGCTCCTGCATAAAACCACGCAGCCCAAGCTCCTGCGCTTTAGACAGCACCTGATTGTATTCGTAGGTGCTGACGCGGCGGTTAATTTCCGGATATTCTGCACATCGATAAAACGGTGTAAACTGACTCATTAAGCTGACTGCAATTTTGTCAACTGGCAGATTTTTTGCAATCCATTCTAAAATGGCTTCCGAATCAAATCTTCCTTTTGGCATCACAAGATGCCGAACAATCAATCCTTTTTGGAGCATCCCAGCCTTGCCATAGCGTAGTTCCCCCACTTGCCGGTACATTTCCCGGATTGCCGCTGTTGCATGCTGAAAATAGTCCGGCGCGCCGGCGTAGCGCTTTGCTCGTTGAGGATCCATAAATTTTAAATCCGGTAAGTAGATATCCACAAGACCTTCCATCATCTTTAATGTTTCGCAAGTCTCATAACCGCCTGAATTATACACGATCGGTACATGCAGATTAGGTTTTGCAAGTTTAAGAGCTTTTACAATCCATGGCACATAATGCGTTGGATTCACTAGATTAATAGTGTGAGCGCCTTGTGCTTGCAATTTTAAAAAGATGTGGGCCAAGCGATCAATCGTAATTTCTTTTCCGAAATTCTCTGCGCTTACTTGATAATTCTGACAGAAACAACACTGTAATGGACAGCCGGAAAAAAATACCGTTCCTGAGCCATTTGTTCCGCTGATACACGGTTCTTCCCATAGGTGCAGAGCCGCTCTTGCTACACGCAGATTGGCGCCTCCTCCGCAGGATCCCTGTTGTTTCGTACGGTCCGCGCCGCATTTTCGCGGACATAATTTGCAATTTAATATATCCATTCTGTATTATCCCCTTATAATATTACAAATAGGATATTCAACATAGAAAAAGCCCGCAAAACGCGGGCTCTTTTCAATGAAACATATCTTTTTTAATTAAAATAATCGTAGCTGTAAGCGAAACGATTAAAGAAAGCACCAACGGGAACCATGTATTCGCAAGCGGGAGTGGAACATTCATTCCATAAAAACTAAATACCATCGTTGGAATCGCCATAATAACGGTAATGCAGGTTAGCACTTTCATCACAATGTTTAAGTTATTTGAAATCACAGAGGCAAACGCATCCATTGTACCAGACAAAATTCCCGAATAGATGTTGCCCATCTCAATCGCCTGCTTAATTTCAATCAGCACATCTTCCAATAAATCTTCATCTTCTTCATAGAGTTTGATGATGCGGCCGCGGAGAATTTTTTCAAGCGTCACTTCGTTTGATTTGAGCGAGGTTGAAAAATAGACCAACGATTTTTCCAAGCCCAAAAGCTGGATCAATTCCTTATTTCGCATCGACTGATGCAGACGCTGTTCCGTAGAATATGAAATTTTATCGATTTGTTTCAAATACTGCAAAAACCGCGCAGCAATTCGCAGCAGTGTCATCAATAAAAATCGTGTTTTTAAAGTTGTTTGCAGCCCTTTCACGCGTCCCTGTATCATATCTTGGATGGTCAGATTATCTTCAAGACAAACGGTAATGATGTAATTATCGGTCATAATAATGCCCATTGGCAAAGTAGTATACAAAATCGTCTTATTTTCATCGGCTTGTTCTTCCGCAGAAGGATAGTCGATAATTACCAGCGTCTGACCATTTTCCTTTTCAATACGGGAGCTTTCCTCCTCGTCAAGAGCGGCGCGGACAAAATCAGCTTCCACACCCAATTCTTTCGTCAGGAACGCAACCTCAGATTCTGCTGGACTAATAACCGAGATCCAACAGCCGGGTTCCGGTGCGTCAATTTTGATGATACGATTATCAACGGTTTTGTAAAAGTTAAGCATCGCACTTATCCCCTTTCGCAGGGGATTTTTTAAGGCTCGATGAATCCCCTGCCCATATTGAATTTTTGAGCAAATTTGCTACTGGGAAAATATATACTTCCCGGGTCAGGGTTCACATCTACACCTCCAAAATTCAAATGAGGCGCAATCTAATGGGAGCTTTCCCCATATGCGCCATAATTATTATAGCATATAAAATTCTGATTGCAACCGCATTTCCTAGATATTCAGCAATAATATTTCCTAATCGACTGCAATCGTTCTTTTTGGTCTAATTTTAACGATATAGGGAAAAAATGAAAATACGGACGCCTATATTGCATGGCGCCCGCACAGCTTTTTATTTAAATTGATCATTAAAGGCATCGTCGACAGCTGATACATCATCTGCCATCACTAGAATAACATAGTTTCCGTTTACCACAGTTACTGCGTTTTCAATAAGAACCATTTCTTCCGGCACATAATTTTCATAAGCAATTTTTTGATCTTCAACACGTTCATCAATTGCATCTTTCACCATCTGAATATCAGCCGCATCTTTTACTTTAAATACGGATACTTCTTCGGCTGTCGCACGCGAACTGCTTACATAGCAGGTTTTTTCTGCAATTTTCTCCTCATCCAGCCGATAGATCACATCCACCTGCTGATCTTCCAATACCATAAGTTCATCCCGGAAAGACAATTGCTCGACAACTGCTTTTGCTACATCTGCGGTTGCAGGTTCCTTTTTTGGTTCCGTTTTTCCTCCGCAGGCCGTCAGCATGGTCATGCAAGCCACAGCAGCCATAAATGCCGCTACAATCTTCTTCATTTTATAATACTCCTTTTATTTTGATTCACGATTTGCTCAAGCCGTTTCCGATTCTTTTTCAGCAGATTCTTGTAAGGATTGTACCTTGGAATCGTTCGCATCATCCGTTTCAGGCTGAGATACTGTGTGTTCCATCAAATAGTTAAACCATTTTTTATAATATTCCGGTCCAAAATGCATACCGTCTGCCGGAGAAGCGGCATCCGGAAGCATCCCGCTTTCATCTTTCATGCTTTCTGCAACGTTTACATAGTAAACGCCCTTTTCTTTGCAAAGGTCAAGCAGAGCCTGATTATATTCGTCAATCCGCTGGTTATCCATTTTATAATTGTTTATTTTTGTAACCGGGGTGATGGACTGAATATAGAGTTCCGCATTGGGCTGAAGTTCTTGAATATCGTCAATTACGCGGGTGTAGTTTTTAATAAACTGTTCTTTTGCCTCATCGCGCACTTCGTTTCCGCCCAGCATTACATAAACCTTTTTATATTGTTTGTTTTTTAATCCATCCATAATCGTGATGCGGCTGCCATCGTCCAGCTTAACAACCTGTGCGGTATAAACGGTCAGCAAATTTACTCCGGTACCTGCAAGCACATCTGTATTTTCCATCATACCATAAAGTTCTATGCCTGTGGTGATCGAGTCTCCTACAAAAACAGCATCATTAAAGTAATCGATTCCAACTGGATCACTTTGAGGCACTGTTCCCTGAATCAATTTAATTTCCGATTCTTCTTTTATTACCGGCTCAGGTTCCGGTTGGGAAGATGCTTCGGATGATTCTTCGGCAAGTGAAGATTCCTCTGAACTGGAAACCGACTGAGAACTTGAAACGCTTTGCAAGGGTGCATTTTTTTGGTTGGAAACTGCCTGCCAAACACCGGCAATCGCAAGAGATATGAAAATCGCCGCAAGAAGCATTAGCAAAACAGGCAAAAATGTATTTTTTCTTCTTCTACGATTGATTTTAAACGATTTATTATTAGACATACTTTACTCCTAAACGCGCTATTAAAAACACAAAATTTATTGGTCAATAGACAGCCATTATTATACAACACCTATCCTTTGCTGTAAAGCAAAAACCATGCTTTATTTTATGAACAAACTATATTTTGTTTTTGAAAAGCAATTATACAGAAAGTTATAAACACTTTCCACCGAGTTTTCAACAGGTACATTTACGATATAATGGGTGTCCAACCCATTTTCCCCTACTTTTCAACGTTTTGTCAACAATAGTTTCAACATATGGTGGAGGAAAAATTGTCGAAACCAAGGAATTTTAGTGTGGATTTTATTAAAAAATAAAAATTATACCATTTGTGATTACACACTATTGACAATATACTAGAAAGAATTTATGAAATCTTTTTCTTGACATCTATCACCTCTTATGGTAAGATATACTTCGTCGAGTGAGTCTTTCCCCCTATTTTTGTAAAGAATCGACAGATATTGAAAATTTGTGCGGCAGTGCTGGAATCGGCAGACAGGCACGTTTGAGGGGCGTGTGCGCGAGCGTACGGGTTCAAGTCCCGTCTGCCGCACCAAATCCTTGTAAATCAGCTATTTAAGCTGGTTTATAAGGATTTTTTTTATTGGAGACATATGAGAATTTGGTGTCGTAGTAAATCTAGTTACGACACTTGTACCGAATAAACCGTCCTTTTTTAGGACGGTTTTTTATTTTAGTTATTGTTTATTATAACGAATTTAGATACCCGTCATGTGAAAATCATATACCAAATTGTACAAGTTTTTTTGCTTTTGGATTGACAAAATTTTATCAATAGTCTACAATGAATATTAATCTGTACCAATTGAAGGAGACTTGATGATGGCAAGAATTAAACTTATGCGCGCACCTCTCAAATATGTACAAGGCGAACATGCACTTTTGCAGTTTTTCAGCGAAGTAAAAGATTTGGGTAAGCGCTTTTTATTTATCTGTTCCAACAGCGGACATAAAAACTGCCATGATGATATTGAAAACAGCTTTAACAATACGGATACCTATCGTCAATATGAAGTATTCGGCGGCATCAGTTCGGTTGGTGAAATTGAAAAGATGCGCGGAATCGTAAAAGAAAATCAAATTGAAGTTGTTGTGGGCGTTGGCGGCGGTTCCGCCATTGATACCGCAAAGGCAACCGCTTTTTATGAAAATGTACCGGTTGTCATTATTCCGACTGTCTGCGCTACGGATGCGCCCTGCACCGGTCTTTCAGTTATCTACAACGACGACGGCACATTTAACAGCTACTTGTTCTATCCTAGAAACCCAGAAGCGGTTCTTGTTGATACCGGAGTCATCGCCAACGCTCCCGCAAAGTTCTTAGTTGCAGGCATGGGCGACGCTTTGGCAACCTACTTTGAGGCTCGTGCATGTGTCAGAACCGATGCACCTAGCTTAGAAAATGGCGGGGTATCTCGTTCCGCAACCGCACTTTGCAAACTCTGCTACGAAACACTAAAAGAATATGGTGCACAAGCAAAATTGGCCTGCGAACAAAAACTGCTCACTCCTGCTTTGGAGGCCGTGATTGAAGCTAATACTTATCTAAGCGGTGTCGGTGCGGATAACGGCGGTTTAGCGGTAGCGCACTCGGTTTACAACGGTTTTACCGCTCTGCAGGAATGTGACCACACGATGCACGGAAGTATTGTCGCATTTGGCACGATTACGCAGTTGATATTGGAAGCCGCTCCTAAGCAGGCAGTTCAGGAAGTCATGGACTTCTGCTACTCGGTAGGTCTACCGCTTACCTTAAAAGAACTCGGCGTGACCGACATCGATCGCGTAAAAATTGCGGCAGAGAAAGCCTGTGCGCCCGGAGAAACCATTCACAACATGGTGGGTGACGTAACCGCTGAACAGCTTTACAACGCTTTGCTGACCGCAGATTTGCTTGGCAAAGACTACATAAAAAAAGCATAACAAACTGCTGAAATGATAC
>CALLQM010000007.1 GCA_938014855.1 uncultured Clostridia bacterium
TACCATGGTGCAGATGCTGACACTTGCTATGTTGTATGAAAAAACTGGAAACGTGCGGTACCGTAACTGCACTCAAGAATGGGCAGAGTGGCTTTATCACGATCTGCCGCGCACAGAACGCGGCGGCTTTGAGCACATGACATTTGGTCCGCGCCGCTATGAACAGATGCGGGAATACAGGAACGATATCCAATCGCCTTGGCGGCTAAATTCAATCGGAAAACTGCTCGTCAGCTCGGACGGCCGGAAAGTTGATACACTGCTCGACGGTGTATTTTCTTCGCCGTCCATGGATAACGAAACCGCGCGGCATATTGCGCTGGAACTCTATCTGAAAG
Source organism: uncultured Clostridia bacterium (assembly GCA_938014855.1). Taxonomy (GTDB): domain Bacteria; phylum Bacillota; class Clostridia; order Oscillospirales; family Ruminococcaceae; genus Anaerotruncus. The sequence continues at coordinate 339 of CALLQM010000007.1, forward strand.
CTCATTCATTTGATAATGAAATATCGGTAGACGCGGCGGCGGATTGGTTTCGTAAAATCTATACCTGCCGCGATATCCAGCAGGTGGAGGAAATCTGCCGCATGTTTGCTCTGCGCAAAAATGAGCATTTTGGATCATCGGCGCAATCGAACATTGCGGCAATTAAGGCGTATGTCAAAGCGCATTACGGCGACGAGGAGTTAACGCTAAAATGGCTGGCGAAAAACTATCTTTTCTGCAACGAACAATATTTGAGCAAGCAGTTTGTTAAAGAGGAAAAGATGCGCTTTTCGGATTACCTAAACACAGTACGCATGAAAAAAGCCAAACAGCTTATGGCACTTTACCGCAACGACGACATCAAAGACATTGCGGCGGAGGTCGGGTTTGAAAACAATCCACGCTATTTTAGTCAAGTATTTAAAAAGTACACGGGAATGACGCCGAGCGAATATCTGGCACAGCTTGAGGTTTAAAAGCGTGATAGAAACTCGCTTTTTTATACTTTTCTATCCTTTTTTTGGATTTACCGCTTTCTCGTTTTCTACTATAATTTATATATTGGCAAAGTTTCGGAAGTGAATTTGTTTGTATTGGAGGAACTAAACATGAAAAAAACATGGGCACTTATCCTTTCCGGCGTCATGGCAGTCGGTATGCTGACCGGATGCGGCGGTGCATCTTCGGCTGACTCCGGCAATTCCGGCTCCAGCACAGCAAGCAATTCAGATGCGATCAATATTAAAATCGGCTGGTGGGGCAATCAGGTGCGCAACGAAGCAACACAGCTTGCTGCCGAAAAGTATATGGAACTGCACCCTGATATCCACATTGATTTGGAGTTCACCGATTGGTCTGGCTACTGGGATAAGCTATCCGCGGAAGCCGCAGGCGGCAACCTGCCCGATGTCGTCCAGATGGACTATTCTTATCTGGAGCAGTATGCGAAGAACAACCAGCTTGCTGATCTGACCGAATATCTTGGCAGCAACATCGACACATCTAAAATTGCCGACAGCATTTTGGAAAGCGGTATGATCGATGACAAGACCTATGCGATCAGCCTTGGCAGTACCGCTCCGGCACTGTTCTATGATGTAGAAACTATTGAGGCCGCCGGTGTCACCATTCCTGATTCGCCAACCTATGAGGATATCCTGTCGATCGGTCAGACTATCTATGAAAAAAACAGGCGTTCCTACCATTTTTGATGACGAAAACAATGGAAGTGTCATGTTCTGCCGTGCCTATGGTAAAGTGGTGTACGACGAACTGGAAACCGGCAATGTCGAACTGATGACCAACTTTTTTAACTGGTCTAAAACATTTGCGGATGATCCTTGTTCAATCACTAATGAAAAGCGCGCCGAAAAATCTACCACACAGGTTGAAATGTTTCCGCTGGTCGATCAGAGTGCATGGTGTGCATGGGCTTATTCCAACCAATATGCACCGATTTCGGCGGCGGCCGGACGTGAGATCGGCATTGCAACTTGCCCTGCACCGGCGGATGCCATTACAGAAAACATGTACCTCAAGCCGACTATGTTCTTTTCCGTCGCGGAGACTTCCCAGCATAAACAAGCGGCCGCTGACTTCATTAACTGGTTCGTCAATGATATTGAATGCAATCAGATTTTAAAGGCGGAACGCGGTATGCCAATCAATACCGATGTGGCGGAAGCTGTAAAATCCGAAGTGGATGAAAATACGGCGAAAGCATTTAACTATATTGCACAGGTTACGAAGTTCGCGACCAAAGTTAATCCGCCGGACCCATCCGGTAAGGGCGAAGTGGATGCTAAAACCATCGAACTTTCTGAAAATGTTCGCATCGGCGCGATGACGCCTGAACAAGCCGCAGAGGAACTTGTGGCACAAGGGCAAAGCATTCTTAGCGCTGCGAAATAATTTTTTTCTCCTTTAGTTTAGTGAAAGCGGGTCGCTGAATTTTCAGCGGCCCGCATCGCTTTTTCCGGTGTTTGCGAAACTCGCTTTTTTCAACATGATTGCTCGATTTCTTGCATTTACCGGCCATAGATTGACCGATATAATAAAATCAAGAGAAGTAGAAATGTTTTCAAATGATTGGACATTTTAATTTGGCAGGAGGGATCGGATATGAGCGAATCTATATTAAAGAAAAGGCACACCTTGGGTCAGCGGATGAATACCGATATGGCAACTGGATATCTTTGTATATTGCCTTTTATTATCGGTTTTCTTTCGTTTATTGCTATCCCAATGTTGATGTCACTATTTTTTTCCTTTACGCAATATAACATCCTTAGCAGTCCCAAATGGATTGGACTGCAAAATTATATCAATATGTTTGGCGACAAAACGTTCCGAAAGGCCTTTGGCGTCACGTTATATTATGTGATTTTTTCCGTACCGATGCGGCTCATCATGGCACTGGCGGTGGCGATGCTGCTCCTGCGCAATACAAAACTTTCTGGCTTCTACCGCGCGGTATTTTATTTGCCGTCTATCATCGGTTCATCCGTAGCAGTGGCAATTTTGTGGAAGCGGGTATGGGCAAGCGACGGCGTTTTTAACGCGCTTTTGAGTGTGATCGGTGTCCAGTGCGACCGCTCTTGGATTGGCGGAAGCGCAACTGCCATTTGGACGCTGATTTTACTGGCAGTTTGGCAGTTTGGTTCGTCTATGCTGATTTTTCTGGCCGGTTTAAAGCAGATTCCTCATGCGCTGTATGAATCGGCAGAAATTGACGGGGCGAATGCAGTTCATAAATTCTTTTCGATTACCTTGCCTGCGCTGACTCCTACAATTTTCTTTAACTTAATCAATCAGCTGATCAATGGGTTCATGGGGTTTACACAGAGCTATATCATTACACAGGGCAAACCTGCCAACTCC
>CALLQM010000008.1 GCA_938014855.1 uncultured Clostridia bacterium
GGGTGAGGGCGGCGTGTTCACGCCCCATGGCTATGTAGTGCAGAACGGCGAGATTGCCTCCGAATATCACAGCGGCGATACCAGAACCCTTGACAAGCCGGATTATGCCGTGCTTCTCCAAGTAACCAAGAGGCATTTTAACGATCCCGCCTATGACAACGAAACGGTTGTCTTCCTCAAGCTCCCTGCCGGGGATGCGGCGCTTTTGCAGGCGGTTGATGCTGTCGGAGCCGCCTCCCCGGAGGAATGTGCATTTTCGGCGGAGGACTGCATGGCGCCAAGCCTCACTGAAAAAATCAGCGACGCTCTGTATGCATCGGAGGGCGACTGCTATGGTCTGGTGAATGAGCTGGCAGAGCAGCTCTGGCAGATTGAGACGGAAAACCGGCTGCTGACCTACAAAGCAATGCTGGCGGAAGCTCCCGGTGATATATCTTTGGAAGAAGCCCTCGACCTTGCGTCCATGACGGAGGAATTTGAGCTTTTGACTGATACTGCCTCTCCCGCTGAGTACGCAAAAGTGGAAATCCAGCGAATGCTTTCTTTGGCAGGCGATAACGGACTGAGCCTGTTCTGTAATCTGGATAACTACGGGCGGTATCTTTTGGAGCAGCGCGGCGTTGCTGAAACATCCTATGGAATGCTGGAGCCGCAGAACGGCATGACGGTGGATCAATGCCTGAACCGTTCCGGTCAGAGCCTCGGCATGGAAATGAAATAAGCGAAATTTTGTTGGCATTTGGTATAGCTTTTTCTCCGAAGCTGTGGCATTGTGTTGTGCTGAAGGGAGGCGAAGAAGATGGACGAGAAGCTCATGGACTTGCTGGATATGGCTCTGGCGGAGCGGTTTCAGCTTGTATATTCCGCCCTGCGTGAATCAGACCCTCAGGCGGAGAAACTGGCACAGGAACTAATTTCGCTCAGTGACAGCATCCAGAACAGCTTTGAAATCAGTCAAGGTATAAAAGACAGAATTGAGTATTATCTGAGTCAAAATTCGGATTTAGAGGTAACGTTTCAAAAGCATCTGTACATTCAGGGCGCCAAGGACTGCGTGGCAGTGTTAAGAGAGCTTGGCGTAATCAAGTAGCGCAGGCAGAGACGCCTGCGCTTTTTTATACCCCACATTAAAACAGGGCCGTTTCCCCAACAGGAGGCGGCCCTGTTTTTTTGCGCCCTTTTTTGCCTTTCCGGGGAAACGGCCGGAAAGGAGAACCCATGCAGAAAGAACAGCTTGCAGAGCATCTGCGCCGGTATCACCGCGGTGCGGAAAACGCGGTCATCAGCCGTGAGCTGGAATGTACCTTCCACGTTTCCGGCAAGGAGCTGCGGGATCAGGTCAATGCCCTGCGCCGGGAGGGTGTTCCCATTGCCAGCGACCAGAACGGGTACTTTTACGCGAAAACCGAAGCCGAGGTACGCCTGACCATCCGGCATATGAGAAACCGCATCAGCGGAATCAGTGCTGCCATCACCGGCCTCCGGCGTTCCCTTGCAGCCTTTGACGATACGCAGATACGTCTGCCGCTGGAAGGAGGTGATGACTCCTGAACAGCTTCATGTCCTGGATCGGCGGCAAGAAATCCTTGCGTGAGCTGATTGTCACCCTGTTTCCCCTCTATTATGAGCGGTACATTGAGGTGTTCGGCGGAGGCGGCTGGGTGCTGTTTCACAAGCTGCCCGGCAACGATTTTGAGGTCTACAATGACTTCAACGGCCTGCTGGTCAACCTCTACCGCTGTGTGCGGGAGAAGCCGCAGGAGCTAATGGCAGCCCTTGCCTACTGCCTTAATTCCCGCGCGGATTTTGAGCTTATCAAAAACGCCCTTGCCCGAGACAGCCCCGCGTCGGATGTGCAAAAAGCGGCATGGTTTTACC
>CALLQM010000009.1 GCA_938014855.1 uncultured Clostridia bacterium
TTTCATTTCGTCACTTGGCAGAGTAACCACAGAGACTGTAATTTCTGCCACATAGTCGGCCGCACAGCGTCCGACAGCTGCAGAAATAATTTCACGGGCTTTATGATCTGCTTCATCTTTCAGCTGCATCTCATATTGGTTAATTTTTAAAGCTTTTTCATGTGTCAATTCGCCTTCTAGATTTGCCAGCAGATAATTTTTTGCTTGATCTGCGGTAAAGCCGGAAATTTTTTCAAGCATATCAAATTGGTGCGTCTTAACTTGTTCCGCTTCCTGGAGCTTGACGTCAGCCTCTTTGATCTTATTTTGTAAATTGTCTTCTTTTTTCTCTAAATTATCAAGCTTACGGTCAACAGATTCTTCTTTTTGCTGAATACGGCGCTCTAGCCGAGAAACTTCAGAACGACGTTCTTTCAGCTCTTTTTCTGCTTCCTGTTTTAGCTTATAAATTTCATCTTTTGCTTCAACAATAGCCTCTTTTTTCTTGGACTCCGAGGATTTAATTGCGTCACTGATTAGTCTTTTTGCTTCTTCTTCTGCAGATCCGAGGACGGCTTCCGCCGATTTTCTTCTGTATTCCACTCCCAGGAAAAATGCTATGACAGCACCAACCAAAAACGCAACAATCACACAGATCACAAATGTGACTGTTTCTGGCATGAGTTTAGTAAACCTCCTTCATTATGCAATTATCAATGTCCGCATTCCGAATGCCAAACAGACAATCGGAAAGAATATTTTGAGGCGCACTCATGAACCTATAAATCGATCATAAATATGCTTTTGACAAAGAAAATCTATCATTAAATAATTTCGACAAAATCTATCTATAAAAAATTTACAAATTATGAAGTGCGATAAAACATACTGCATGACACTCCTATTTTATATGGATTATATACAGTTGTCAAGAAATATTCTTGTTGACAACAAACCAAAGCAGTGATAGTATCATATTAAAGACTAAATACCGCAAAAATACGATGACAGGGAATGCTGTTTAATCAAAATGTACCCCAGAGAAGTGCGGCAAAGCTGGAAACCGCGCTGTACAGGATTTGGCAGCGACCGTCCCTTGAGCGTATGCGATGAGCATAACGGCTGATCCCGTTACCGATCAACGAGTGGTGCGCGTTTGCGTACAATTCGGGTGGAACCGTGGAGTTTCGTGACTTCATCCCGTGTATCAGTGCGGGATGGAGTCTTTTTATATGTTTGGAATGAATGAGAAAGGAAGTAGTCTTATGATTCAAGTAACATTAAAAGGCGGCGTTGTAAAGGAATTTGAATCCGGAATTACAGCCGCTGAAGTAGCAAAAAGCCTCGGCGCAGGACTTTATAAAGCGGCTTGTGCGGCAAAAATTAATGGCGCACTGTCTGATTTGCGTACTCCTCTGAATGAGGACTGTGAACTTGCAATCCTAACGTTTGATGATGTGGATGGCAAAAAAACGTTTTGGCATACCGCTTCTCATATTTTAGCACAAGCAGTCCTGCATCTTTACCCCGATGCAAAGTACACCATTGGACCCGCAGTTGACAATGGCTTCTATTATGACTTTGATGTGAAAAAACCGTTTACCGCTGAAGATCTTGCAAAAATTGAAAAAGAGATGAGCAAGATTATTATATCCGGTCTTGGGATTGAACGGTTTGAGCTGGATGTCCCGGCGGCAAAAGAATTGATGAAAGATCAGCCATATAAAATTGAACTGATTGAGAAACATGCCGCAGAAGGTGAATCCATCAGCTTCTATAAACAGGGCGACTTTACCGATTTGTGTGCAGGACCTCATTTGATGAGCGTGGCACCTGTTAAAGCCGTCAAGCTTACTTCCTGCACCGGTGCATACTGGCACGGTGACAGCAATCTTCCGATGCTCTGCCGCGTTTATGGTACCGCATTCCCCAAGGCAAAAGAACTTCAGGAATATCTCACAGCTGTTGAGGAAGCCAAAAAACGTGACCATAACATCATTGGCCGTAAACTAAAATATTTTACAACTTCCGATTATATTGGGCAGGGACTGCCGTGCCTGATGCCAAAAGGTGCGAAGCTGTTCCAAATCCTAAACCGTTATGTGCAGGATAAAGAGGAATATGAATACGGTTATTTGATGACCCGCACTCCGCTGATGGCGAAATCAGATCTTTATAAGGTATCTGGACACTGGGATCATTATAAAGATGGAATGTTTGTATTGGGCGATGAAGAAAAAGACAAAGAAGTCTATGCGCTTCGTCCAATGACCTGCCCGTTCCAATATCAGGTTTATTTGAGTGAAAAACATTCTTACCGTGATTTGCCGCTGCGTTACGGTGAAACATCCACATTGTTCCGCAATGAAGCATCCGGTGAAATGCATGGACTCATCCGTGTGCGTCAGTTTACAATCAGTGAAGGTCATATCATTCTGCGCCCGGATCAATTGGAGCAGGAATTCCGCAACTGTGTGCAGCTGATTAAAGAAGTAATGGCAGATATTGGTCTCATTGGTGACCTAACGTATCGCTTGTCAAAATGGGACCCCAACGACCGTGAAAAATATATCGGTACCCCCGAAGTGTGGGACGAAGCAGAGGGTCTTATGCGCACAATTTTGGATCATATGCAGCTCGACTATACGGAAGCAGTCGGTGAAGCAGCATTTTACGGTCCGAAACTCGACGTTCAGATGAAGAATGTACACGGCAAAGAGGATACCCTTGTAACCGTTCAGATCGATTTGATGCTTGCGCATCAGTTTGAAATGACCTATACAGATGCAGATAATACCCAAAAGTATCCGTATATTATTCACCGCACATCTTTGGGCTGCTATGAGCGTACGATTGCTCTGCTTCTTGAAAAATATGCAGGGGCTTTGCCGATGTGGCTGTCACCGGAACAAATCCGCATTTTGCCAATCGGAGATGCACAGAGCGAATATGCAAACCAAGTGATGAAACAGCTGAAAGCGGCAGGACTGCGCTGCCAGCTGGATGAGCGCAACGAAAAGATCGGATATAAGATTCGTGAGGCTCAGCTTGAAAAAGTGCCTTATATGCTGATTATCGGCGATAAGGAAATTGAAGCCGGCGGCGTTGCTGTCCGTTCCCGCAAAGAAGGGGATAAGGGCGTCATGAAAGTGGATGACTTTATGGCGATGGCAGTCAAAGAAGTTGCCGATAAAGTAAAATAAATATCGTTTTGTATTCGATGCGTCCTTTCTATTGCTAATAGAAAGGACGCATTTTTGTATAGTTTTCCCAGTTATTTTAGGCAATATTGGGAGTAAAGCTTTGTTTACAGAAAACTACTTGCCTAAAAATTTGATTTGAGATATAATAATGACCTAAATACTATTATGGAAATTTTGTGCTGCCGCATATTGCGCGGCAGATTTTCGACATGCAGCTTTCAGCTGTTGATAGAAAGGGCGTCCGGCCCTAATAGCGGCCGAAAGGAGATGATGTGCTTGGCACGACGCAGGAAAAAGCGGCATGATAAAAAGCGCTTTTCAGGCGGAGAACTGGATGAGATGACCCGTCAGAATCGTGATGGGGAAGCACAAGACTCAATTGGCGAAGATATGACAGAACTGAATTCTCAGGATGAACCTTTGGCGCCTTCTGATGATGATGAACAAAAAAATCAAGCCGAACAAGATTTTGCTGAGATTGCTCAGCCTGAACCCGAACAACCAGCAAAATTAGAACCTGATGAAAATAAGATAGAAGAACCGGCAAAAACCTCTAATGAACCGAATTCCAGTGATCAAATGAATTCAAATTTATCGGAACGTTTTTGGCAGTACTTTTTTCCTGTTTATCAATATTGTTATTTTGTTGGAATCCAACTTATGCGTTTTGTACGGCATAAGGAACGGCGTCAGGCTGTATATTTTCAAAAATTTGAGAATAAAGCGCTCCAACTTTTTCAAAAAAGTTACCGTTTTTTAAAACGCTGTCTGCGAACTAAATATAGGGAGATCCTTACTCCGATTCGAGAACTGCGGGAAAAGTATCGCGCTTTTCTGGCAGAACTTCGTTGTGCAAAAAGTAAGGGTACTCGTGCTCAGGTTTCCGTTTTATGCCGTATGACTGGTTTAATTGGATGCCATTTGTGGCGCGGATTTGTTTTTGTATTCAACTGGTTAGCGCCGGTTTTGGGAGTTTTCATATTTTTGATTGTAATTGGAATGTATCAAACGCAAACACTGGCTTTGAAAGTGGAATATAACGGTGAAAATTTAGGTTATATTTTGGATGAATCCGTTTTTAATGAAGCAGAAACTGCAATGAAAGCTAGAATTATCAACGAAAGTTACATAAAGCCTCGGGATATTGTGCCAAAATTTGAACTATCTCCCGTTTCTGACAGTCAATTGGTAACAGTGGACGAACTCACCAACAAATTGATTCGTGCTTCAGGTAATAAAATTGAGGAAGCAACGGGGCTTTATATTCAAAATCGCTTTATCAGTGCCGTGCAAGACGGACAAGGTCTATTGGATTTTCTAAACAGTATGTTGGATAAATACAGTGAACCGGATATGGATCCTACAACAAAGATCCAATTTGTTAAAAAGGTCGAAATCAAAAAAGGTCTTTATCCGGTCAGCTCGATTCAGCCGCTGGGACAGCTCAAAGAAAAACTCAGCGGGGAAGAACGCGGAGAAAAGCGATATATTGTTGAAGAAGAAGATACGCCTATTCGAATTGCATATAAAGCAGGTATTTCTCTGCAAAAGCTGAAATTGATGAATCCCGGTGTTGAAGAAAATCTGTTAATTGGTGATTCTCTGCTGATTTCGCAGTCGGTGCCCTATATGGGTGTTAAGGTAACCAAGCTGGAACAATATGAAGAAGAAGTAGAATACAAAATCCAGCAGGAAACCGACCCGAAACGAAATATTGGGTATACCGTAGTCAAACAGGAAGGCCGTGATGGTCTCAATCAAATTACGGATGAAGTGGTTATGATTGATGGAATCGAAACCGAACGCAGGACTGTAAATATGGAATCGATCCGAAAACCGGTCGATAAAATCATTGTAGTGGGCGGAAACAAGCCGCTGCAGTTTATTCCAAGCACTGCTTCCGGTAAGGTGCCGTCCGGTACATTTGGATGGCCGGCCGCAGGTGGATCGATTACCACTGGATTCCTTGGCTATTACGGGCATACAGGAGCCGATATTTCATTCCCAGGCTGTTACGGAACCCCCGTTTATTCATCATTGGATGGACAGGTGGTTACCGCAGGATGGCGCGGAAACTATGGATACTGTGTCATTATCAATCATGGCGGCGGCGTTCAGACGCTCTATGCGCACGCCAGTAAGCTGTATGTGTCGCCCGGTCAGCAGGTATCCAAAGGTGAATTGGTTGCCGCAATCGGACGAACCGGAAATACGACAGGACCTCATGTTCATTTTGAAGTCCGCATTAACGGTACTCCGGTGAATCCAGCTCCTTATTTATATGGTTAATTGTAATAATTACTAAAAATAATGGCAAAATAAGGTTGAGCGGGAAGATTTCTGCTCAACCTTATTTTAAAAAATGTATCGCATAAAACTTGAAATCCGAGCAATCCTTTTAATGAATTAGAAATGCGAATTTTCAGTTTAAAAGACAAAAAAATGCTCTTTTAATTTATGCGTTGTGGTGGTATAATATAACTGTTGTAATATGCATAGCGCATATGCATTGGCTAGCAATATGCCCGGGCAATGCAGGAAAAACCGCGGTGGAGGTTTTATATTTGGAAAAGTTTATTGTCGAGGGCTCTACCCGTCTGTGTGGTGAAGTGACGGTAAGCGGTGCGAAAAACGCCGCTGTCGCAATTATTCCGGCAACCATTTTGGCACAAGGAAAATGTGTCATTGAAAATATTCCAAACATTAGTGATATTACCGTTTTATTTAAAATTTTGCGTTCAATGGGCGCAACAATTCGTGTACTGAATAGATCTACTGTGGAAGTGGATACTACTTATATCGGCGAGCCGGTCGTCCCGTATGAACTGGCTCGCTATATGCGTGCCTCTTATTACCTATTGGGTGCACTGCTCACTCGCTGTAACCGTGCAAGCGTTTCGATGCCCGGCGGATGTAACTTTGGTGTTCGTCCGATTGACCAGCATATGAAAGGTTTTGAGGCACTGGGCGCGGAAGTTTCCATTGACAGCGGCATGATAAATGCACAGGCAGATATGCTTTTGGGCGCACATATTTATTTTGATGTGGTTTCTGTGGGTGCAACCATCAATGTCATGCTTGCGTCCGTGAAAGCAAAAGGTATTACGATTTTAGAAAATTGTGCAAAAGAACCCCATATTGTGGATTTGGCAAACTTTCTCAATTCCATGGGTGCAGATATTCGCGGTGCGGGTACGGACGTTATTAAAATCCATGGAGTGGATATTCTGCATGGAACAACGTATTCTATTATTCCGGATCAAATCGAAGCGGGAACTTATATGGTTGCCGCCGCCGCAACTGGTGGAAACGTATTGGTTAAAAATGTGATTCCGAAACACTTGGAAGCGATTACTGAAAAACTGGAAAAATCTGGTGCAGTTGTAACCGAGTATGACGATTCCATTCGTGTTATGCGGGACGGTCCGCTTAACAAGGTTAATCTTAAAACGATGCCGCATCCGGGTTTCCCAACTGATATGCAGCCGCAGATGACCGCTTTGCTGTCGATTGCGTCTGGGACAAGCATTGTGACAGAAGGCGTTTGGGACAACCGTTTCCGCTATGTGGATGAACTGCGCCGTATGGGTGCTTTGATTCAAGTGGACGGGAAAGTAGCGGTGATTGAAGGAGTAGAACAGTTGACGGGTGCTCCCGTGCGTGCAGTGGATTTGCGAGCAGGTGCGGCGGTGCTGATTGCTGCAATGACAGCCAAAGGCACGACGGAAATTGAAGATATTGAATGGATCGAGCGCGGGTATGAGGACATTGTGGATAAGCTGACGGCGCTTGGTGCCAAAGTCAAAAAAATTATTATGCCTGAAAAACCATTGCAGGCAGCTTTGTAAGTTACATTCGAATAGCAACAGGAAAATGTCCTGTTTACAGGACATTTTTTTATAGGATTTTACAATTTTGGAGGTTACATGGCAAGGTTTTGTTCACTGTTCAGCGGTTCAAGCGGTAACAGCACATACATTAGTTCATCAGATACGGCAATACTAATTGATGCGGGGCGCTCGTGCAAGCAGCTTATGCAGGCGATGCAGGCGCGAGAAATCGATCCAAAAGCGATTCGCGCATTGTTGGTAACGCACGAACACTCCGATCATATCAGTGGACTGCGTGTATTGCTCAAAAAATTAAAAATTCCGCTGTTTGCATCCTCTGAAGTACTGGAAAAGTTGACATGGAATCAGTTGCTTGCAGATGATCAGGAAGTATATGCATTGGATGGAGACTCGAGGTTTACGGTTGGTTCGTTGGAAATCGATTCGTTTGATACACCGCATGACAGCGTCCATAGCCTTGGTTATCGAATTGCATCCCCGGACGGGCGCAAGATAATCGTTGCGACGGATTTGGGTTACATACGCGACAATGTTCGCGAAATGCTCACAGGATGTGATTTAGTCATGCTGGAATCAAATTATGATGAGCGGATGCTCAGCGCATCCGATTATCCTTATTATTTAAAAAAACGAATCGCTTCAAACACGGGACATCTTTCCAATGAGGATTGCTCGAACGAATTGATTCGTCTTGTAAAATGTGGAAGTACTCGATTTGTATTGGGACATCTTTCTCAAAACAATAATTTGCCTGAACTTGCCTATCAAACAGCATATTCTGTGTTTGAAATGAATGGTATGCGTGAAGGGATTGATTTTTCACTTCAGGTGGCTCCTCGTTCTGAGCCGTCTGAAATGGTGGTGTTATGATTTCAGTACAGATTCTTGCTGTAGGAAAAGTAAAAGATACTTGGATGCGGCAGGGATGTGAGGAATATTGCAAACGATTGGGTATATGGAGTCGTGTTACCGTTACAGAGGTGGACGAATTTCGTTTGCCGGACAGCCCTTCGAAGGCGCAGATCGCGGATTGTATTGAAAAAGAAGGGAAACGTATTTTAGAAAAAGTACGAAAAAATTCTCGTTTAATTGCATTGTGTATCGAAGGCAAACCGTTTTCTTCCGAACAGCTTGCGTCGTGGATAACGACATCTTCCGCTCAAGGTGCAAGCAGTTTAACGCTTGTGATTGGAGGCTCTTACGGTCTTTCTGACGAAGTAAAGACTCGTGCATCGCTTATGCTGTCGATGTCAAAAATGACATTTCCGCATCAGTTAGCGCGAGTATTGCTGCTGGAACAAATTTATCGTGCATTTTCAATTAATGCCCATGCAAAATATCATAAATAAAAAAGAACCCATCTTTTGATGGGTTCTTTTTTATTACTTTGAATCTTTTAAATATTGTGATAAAGCGTGAGCCATTCGTTCCGCCTGTTCATCCGTAATTTCCTGCTGTTTGCGTGCTTGCAGTTTTGGCTGAACGGATTGCTGTTTCGGAACAGGCTGCTCATTCTTCTTTTTACGGAACAGATTGAAAAATCCCATGAATATGCCCCCTCTTGCATATTTTACCATGACAAAAATAAAAACTCAAGAAAGGGAATGAAATCATTATTTTCCGTTCAAGATTCGTTCGATATTTTTTTGAATTTCAGGAATTTCTGTTGTAGGTTCATAACGAACAATGACTTCTCCGTTGCCGCCTACCAAAAACTTTGTAAAATTCCATTTAATATCATTGCCCTGCGCATAATCAGGGTCTTCTTCGGACAAGATTTCATCAAGCTTCTTGCCGATTGGGTGGTTTAAATCCAATCCTTGGAATGGCTTTTGCGATTTTAAATATTCAAACAACGGGGACGCGTGATTCCCGTTTACATCTATTTTAGCAAACATGGGAAACGTCACGTCATAGGTAAGCTTGCAAAACTGCTGAATTTTTTCATTATCTTCGGGTTCTTGATTTTTGAATTGATTACATGGAAACCCTAAAACGACGAATCCTTTGTCCTGATAACGGCGATACAGCGCTTCTAAATCTTCGTATTGTGGTGTAAATCCGCACTTGCTGGCTGTATTGACGATCAAAACAAGTTTATCTTTATATTCCGAAAGGGAAAGATCGGTTCCATCAATCGTTTTTACGGTAAATTCATGGATACTCATGCGAACACCTCTTTTTGAAGTAGTATGTGCCGCATGGTTCAAACTATGCAATACGATTTCTATCGCGTTTTAGGCGATTAAATGCTTGGAACGCCATTTGCCGCTTCGCCACCGCAGGAACGAGACGATTCCGCGGAAGACTTCATCAATCGACATTGCAATCCAAATACCAGGCAGACCCCAGCCTAGTACGGTACTCAGCAGAAATCCTCCGCCAACGGCAACCGTCCAAACCGTTATGACGTTTAGGCAAATTGGAAAGCGGATATCTCCCGCGGTTTGCAGTGCACGAAACAACACGATGTTAGCGGCACGTCCCTGCTCCAAGACAATTTCAATCAGCATAATTGTTTTGCACATCTCAAGCACCTGTGGGTCGTTTGTAAACAGGCCAAACAGCGGACGGCAGGACAGATAGAGCAGTACAGAAATTACAAAAGATACCGTCATCGAAACCCACAACGTAGAATTTACACGCTTGTCAGTCTCCTCCGTACGCCGAGCACCCATCAAATAGCCAACAACGATTTGGGTCGCTTGCGCAATAGCAGACGTAAAGATATACGACAGCATAGCGAACATATTGCAGTATGCGCGGGATGTAATGACAAAAATGGGCATGGCATTGCACATTGCCTGGATAAACAACTGGGTCATATTGTATGAAATGGATTCACCACCGGACGGTAATCCAATTTTGAGCAATATTTTGAGTTGATCGAACGGAAAAGGCCGCAGATGTTTTATCGTGATTGGGACTGCGATAAATTTTCGGAACATTAAAATTATGATGCCTACGCCTGCCAAACGCGATATATCGCTGGATACCGCCGCTCCGGCAACTCCAAGCATCGGAATCGGGCCAAAACCGTTAATTAAGAAAAAGTTTCCGAGGATGTTCAGCATGTTGACAATGATAGAAATAAACATGGTCTGCCGTGTCATACCATTTGCCCGAAAAAAGGCCACAAATGTCAGATAAACGGCCTGCAAAGGCATACCAAGCCCGATAATGCGCAGATACCCGACAGATTCTTTCATCAGTTCCTGCGGCACGCTGAGCAGTCCAAAGAGCTGTTTTGCAAATCCAACCATGCAGGAGCATATTGCCAGGGAAAGCAAAAAATTCATCAACAACGAAACGGTATAGGTTTGTGCTACCCGCTGAGTGCTTCCGGCGCCAATATATTGCGTTATAAGAATGGTTGCGGCCATTGAGATCACGGAAAAGGAAATCAGCAGTAAATTAGTGATGACGTTGGCGTTACCGATGGCGGCGACTGCAGTGGAGGATGTTTTTGCAGCCATGAGCTGGTCAACGTTGCTCACCAGCATTTGTAACACGAGTTCTACAAAAATAGGCCATGTAAGACCTAATAAATAACGACGGGTATTGATTCTCTCGATATTTTGCATATGTAACCTCAAATTCTGCGGCTTTTCACCGTCTGACAAAGCATACTATTTTTACAGCAGACTTCATTATATAGCTTTCTGCCGCATTATCAATACAGAATTGAGAAAAAGCACAAAAACGAATTTTCGTTTTTGTGCTTTTCCATCTCTTAATCTTATTCAGCCATCAATCCACAAATTGCATTGGAGAATTGAACCGGATCATCAATCGGCATGCCTTCAATCAAAAGAGCCTGTGTGTATAAAAGATCCGCATAGGTCTTCACTTTTTCTTTGTCGCTTTCATACAGCTTTTGCATAGCGGCAAACACAGGATGGGATGCGTTAATTTCTAATACGCGTTCTGCTTTTACCTTGTTGTCGCCAGGCATTGTGTTAAGAACCTTTTCCATTTCCAAAGATACAGCACCTTTGCTGGAAAGGCATACAGGATGCGATTTGAGTTTTGCGGAAAGACGTACATCACTGACTTTGCCGTCCAAAGATTCTTTGAGATAGCTGAGGATATCTTTATTTTCCTCGTTTTGCTGCTTGATTTGCTCTTGATCTTTTTCGTCATCTAAACCAAGGTCGCTCTCGGAAATGGAGCGGAACTCTTTCTTGTCAAATTCGTGCATCATCTTGATTGCAAATTCGTCTACATCATCCGTCAGATACAGAATCTCAAAGCCCTTATCACGAATCATTTCAGTTTGAGGCAGGCGGTCGATTTTTTCAACCGTGTCACCGCACGCATAGTAAATGTACTTCTGCGATTCTTTCATGCGGCCGACATATTCAGATAGTGTGACGAGTTTCTTTTCTGTGGAGGAATAGAATAATAGCAAATCCGAAAGCAGATCTTTTTTTGCGCCGTATTCGCTGTATACGCCGTATTTGAGCTGAAGTCCAAAATTCTTAAAGAACGTTTCATATTTTTCACGGTCATTTTTCAGTATCGAGAGCAGTTCAGAATGAATCTTTTTCTCCAAACGTCCGGCAATTAGTTTGAGCTGGCGGTCATGCTGGAGCATTTCACGGGAAATGTTCAGGCTCAGATCCTGAGAGTCGACCAGCCCCTTTACAAAGCTGAAGCAATCCGGCAGAAGATCTGCACATTTATCCATAATCAATACGCCGCTTGCATAGAGCTGTAAGCCTTTTTCGTAGTCGCGTGTGTAATAATTGAACGGTGCACGCGCCGGAATAAACAACAGAGCTTGATAAGTAGCGGTTCCTTCGGTTTTGCTGTGAATAATATGAGCAGGGTTTTCGTAATCGAAGAATTTATCTTTATAGAATTGGTTGTAATCTTCATCGGTTACTTCTGATTTGGCCTTTTTCCAAATCGGAACCATGCTGTTGAGTGTCTCATTTACCGTGTATTGTTCATATTCCGGTTTATCTTCAGGGCAGCCTTCTTTCAGACGAGAAGCAGGCATGTCCATTTTAATGGGATAGCGAATATAATCGGAATATTTTTTAACGATTGAGGAAATCCGATGCGGTTCCAAAAATTCGTCATAATTTTCGTCTTCGGTATTATCTTTAATATTTAATGTAATGGTAGTACCATGGTCTTCCTTATCACATGTTTCAATTGTATAGCCGTCTACGCCGTGGCTTTCCCACCGATAGGCGGTATCGGAACCGAATGTTTTACTTTCTACTGTTACACAGGAAGCAACCATAAATGCAGAATAGAAGCCAACACCAAACTGACCAATGATATCGACATCATCTTTTTGTTCGTTTTCCTGTTTAAATTGTAAAGAACCGCTTTTTGCGATTGTACCAAGATTGTTTTCCAGATCGTCTTTGCTCATTCCACAACCGTTATCCGTAATGGTAAGCGTACGGTTTTCTTTGTCGATAGCAAGCTCAATTGCAAAATCATCACGGGATAATCCGGTGATGCCGTCTGTTAAAGAATGATAGTAAAGCTTATCCATCGCATCTGACGCATTTGAAATTAATTCACGCAAAAAAATCTCTTTGTGGGTGTAAATTGAATTAATCATAAGGTCCAAAAGACGTTTTGATTCGGCTTTAAATTCTTTCGTTTCCATCCAAAATCCATCCTTTATAATCAAATAATTGTAACATAGTTTAGCACTCGATATATATGAGTGCTAATATTTACTATAATACACATTTGGCAAAAAATCAAGTATAATTTGTTAACATTTAAACCATACAGAAATCAAACGTATTTGTGGTTATGTTGCATATATTAAAGTATGAGTTGTGAAATAATGTTGTAATATTTGGAAAAGAGTAGTAATATAGTATTATAACAAAATGGATTTTCTTCTCTTAAAATTGATTAGAAGGAATTCCAAACAAAATAAATTATAGGAGGAAAACATGAGACAGGTAAAAAAGATCATTGCGCTGATTTTGGTTGTAACGCTGACATTTTCTCTGGGACTTGCTGTAAATGCGGCAGACAGGATTGCAAATGTCACAGGTACGGTTGTTGAGGTGCAAAAGTATGGAAACCTTACAATGGACATCAAGCCGAATGTCCTGTATCGTGCCGGATATGAATTAGGGGACATGCTCAAGGTAAAAGTGGGCAGTCACCAGCTGGAAATCCCATTCTGTACCTCTTATAGTGATGTGGATACCGGAAATTTAGTTGTTCGTGATGATAAGGAAAATAATTTAGTAGTTGTTGCAATTAACATGGGCAATTTCTCAACTACATATGACGCAAATAAGGGAGATAAAGTAACCTTCTCATTAAAGGAAAAGAAAGGGTATTTGTCCGAGTATCTGCTTCATCAGCTCAAACGAAGCAATGATCGTTCAGACTATGCGCTCGATTCTGTTTTTGCAAACTTCCGCAATATTTCCACCAATGGAATCAATCCGGGCGTCTTATACAGAAGCAGCAGCCCCGTTAACAATGAAATTGGACGTGCGGCATATTCCGATGCTTTGGCTAAAGCGGTAGGAATCAATGCAGTGCTCAATTTAGCGGATTCAAAGGAAGATATCAATCAATATTTTTCTGCATCTGATTTTGACTCTCCATATTACAAATCTCTTTATCAAGCAGGCAAAGTAAAATGCCTCAACATGGGCGTTGATTTGGCAGGAGAAGAGTTTGGACAGAAATTTGCAGAAGGACTGCGCTTTTTAATCGAGCAGGATGGTCCTTACCTCATTCACTGCACAGAGGGAAAAGACCGCGCAGGTTTTGCCAGCGCTGTATTAGAAGCACTGATGGGTGCATCAATTGATGAAATTGTTGATGACTATATGGTCACATATCAAAACTATTACAACGTAAAAGAACCAAGTGAACAATATTCCTCCATTGCCAACAGCAATATCGTGGCTTCCATGACGACGATTGTATGCGGACAGAAAAAGGGAAGCAAACTAACAAAAGTCGATCTTGTTAAGATGCGATAGAAATCATCGGCATTTAACGATTTTAATTCAACGCGAATCG
>CALLQM010000010.1 GCA_938014855.1 uncultured Clostridia bacterium
GAAAAACATGCTTGTAATTTTTGCACTTATGTGGCAAAATAAAAATGTTTATTTTGTATTTTTAAAAAAGGAATGATTATAAAATGAATCATCAAACGGTCGTTGTTTTAGATTTCGGAGGACAGTACAATCAGCTGATCGCTCGTCGCGTGCGCGAATGTTCCGTTTACTGTGAAGTACTGCCTTATCAAACGCCGCTTGCAAAAATAATGGAAAAAAATCCAATCGGCATTATTTTTACCGGCGGACCAAGCAGCGTTTATCAGGAGAACGCTCCGCATATTGATTCCGCCATCTTTGAACAAGGCGTCCCGGTTTTGGGGATTTGCTATGGCATCCAGCTGATGGCTTATACACTTGGCGGACATGTAAAAAGCCCGGATTCGCGCGAATACGGCAAAACCGAAACGTTCTATGACCCGAATTGCGTTCTGTTTAAAGGGCTGCCGGAGACAGGCATCTCTTGGATGAGCCACACGGATTATATCGATCAGCTGCCGGAAGGATTTGTTTCTACGGCACATACGGCGGTTTGCCCGACCGCTGCTATGCAGAATACCGATCGCGGACTCTATGGGCTGCAGCTACATCCTGAAGTTATGCACACCGAAAACGGCGTTGCTATGCTGCGCAACTTCCTGTTTGAGGTTTGCCATGCGGCAGGCGACTGGACAATGGAAGATTATGCGCGCAGCACAATTGAATCGTTGCGCAAAAAAGTCGGCGATGGTAAAGTACTGCTGGCATTGTCCGGCGGCGTAGACAGCTCGGTAGCGGCCGCACTGCTCTCCAAAGCAGTGGGCGATCAGCTCACATGCATCTTCGTCGATCACGGCTTGATGCGTAAAGATGAAGGCGATGAAGTGGAAGCCGCATTCAGCGATCGTTCGCTTAACTTTGTACGCGTAAACGCTGGCGAGCGGTTCCTCGGCAAACTGGCAGGCGTAAGTGATCCGGAGAGAAAACGTAAAATCATCGGTGAAGAATTTATCCGTGTCTTTGAAGAACAAGCCAAAAAAATCGGTCAAGTGGATTATTTGGCACAGGGAACAATCTATCCGGATATCATCGAATCCGGTGCAGGCGACGCGGCTGTTATCAAAAGCCACCACAACGTGGGCGGTCTGCCGGATTTTGTTGATTTCAAAGAAATTATCGAGCCGTTGAGACTTCTCTTTAAAGATGAAACCCGTGCGCTTGGCCGTGAACTCGGTCTCCCCGATTATTTGGTCAATCGTCAGCCTTTCCCCGGCCCCGGTCTTGCAATCCGTATCATCGGCGATATCACTCCGGAAAAGGTCACAACGTTGCAGGATGCCGACTGGATTTTCCGTGAAGAAATCGCCAAAGCAAACCTCGACCGCGACATTCATCAATATTTTGCGGTTCTTACCAACATGCGCTCGGTAGGCGTCATGGGCGACGGACGCACCTATGACTATACGCTTGCTCTGCGCGGCGTTACGACTACCGACTTTATGACCGCCGACTGGGCTCGCATCCCATATGAAACCTTGGATCGAATCAGCCGCCGCATTGTCAATGAAGTGCGCGGCATCAATCGTATCGTTTACGATATCACTTCAAAACCCCCCGCAACCATCGAGTGGGAATAGGCATAAACCCGCTTAGAATGGCTATTTAGCGAGGTTTAAAGATTTTCAACTCCATTTTTGGTGGCTACGATTTCTTAGTAAATTTTTGGAAATCATAGCCGCCAGAATGGAGTGTTTTTTATGGCTAAAAAAGAGATTATGTTCAAAAATCCATCACAAAAAACCTTTAAAGAATTGTGCGCAGAACATCAACGGTATTGTAAAATTAATAATTTGTCCCCTGTCACTTTGAACACTTACAAAATCGCAGAAACCTATTTTATTCGCTTTGTTGGTGAAGATATTATTTGCAAAACCATTAATCAAGAAACCATTGACAATTACAAATTATATCTTTTAGGTACAGATATTAGTGCGGTCACAGTAAATACCTATATTCATAACTTATCCCCTGCCATTAAATTTGGCATGAAGCGTGGGTATATAAATAGTTTTATTGAATTTAAAGGAGTACATGCACAAGAAAAAATTAAAGATATCTATACACCAGAAGAATTGAAAATACTTTTAAAAAAACCAAACGTAAAAAAGCGTGGATTTGCTGAATTTAGAAATTGGGCAATCATTAATTTTCTACTTGCAACTGGTGTAAGAGCAAGAGAATTGAGAAATGTTAAGATAGAAGATATTGACTTTGAAAATAACGTTATTAAATTACAGATAACAAAAAACAATAAAGCAAGGATCGTCCCTATCTCTACTGCCTTAAAAAGTGTATTGACAGAGTATTTGACATACCGACAGTCAAAATCAGATGATGATTATTTGTTTTCTAATATTTTTGGGGAGCAATTGCCAAGAACCACATTACAAATGAGTATCACAAAATACTGCAAAAAACGTGGTATCGAAAAATACAGTTTGCATTTATTTAGACATTGCTTTGCTACAAACTATTTACGAGCAGGAGGAAACCCTCTAACATTACAAAGAATATTAGGTCATAGTACCTTAAAGATGGTTAACAAGTACATTCAGATGAATACTAGGGATTTACAGCAAGATATTGACAAGTTCAATCCTTTGGATAATGTAGTTAGAAGCCGTATACAGGTTGACAAAAAGAAGTAATAGGTATTGTGAAACATTTCGTGAAACATTATAATTAAAATATCAATATATAATACTCATTGT
>CALLQM010000011.1 GCA_938014855.1 uncultured Clostridia bacterium
TTTCCCTATCGGGTTGGACAGAATGGCGGCGGCGCATTCATTATTGCGTATCTCATCTTTGTAGTCCTATTCGGTCTTGTAGGTCTTTCTGCAGAATTCGCGGTTGGACGCCGGGCAAAAACCGGCACGCTGCGCTTACCAAAAGGCATGGGCAACAAGTGGTAAGGAAGCCCCGGGTAAAGTTGTGGGTTGGATTCCGCTGGCGGGTTCTATGTGTATTGCCATTGGTTATGCCGTTATTATCGCTTATATTTTGAAAGCTTTTACTAACTCCATGACCGGTTCGCTGATGACAGTGGATACCGGTGCCTGGTTTGAAAGCTTTTCCTTGACCAATTATTCGGTCGTCCCATACCACATTATTACCGTGGTAGCCACCCTGCTTACACTTTTGCTGGGTGCGAAAAGTATTGAAAAAACCAACAAAATTATTATGCCTGCCTTCTTTGTAATCTTCGTGATTTTGGCCATTCGCGTGGCGCTGCTGCCCGGAAGCCTGGAAGGCTACAAGTTTATGTTTACGCCCGACTGGTCCGCTATGAAAGACCCGATGCTTTGGATTTGGGCCATGGGTCAGGCTTTCTTTTCCCTATCCATTACCGGTAGTGGTATGATTGTTTACGGCGCTTATTTGCAGGACAATGAAGATGTCGTGAGTGTTGCCAAAAAAACGGCTATCTTTGACTCGATTGCCGCTATGATTGCAGCAATTGTCATCATCCCGGCCTGTTTTTCATACGGTGTAGATGTCAATTCCGGTCCCGGACTCCTTTTTGTTACACTCCCAAAAATTCTTCAGGATATCCCCTTTGGCCGCGTATTTGCAATCATTCTGTATACCGCGATGGTTTTCGCCGGCGTCAGTTCGCTGCAAAACATGTTTGAGGTCGTGGGTGAATCCCTGCTTTACAAATTTAAAAAGCTCCATCGCAAGCTGGTTCTCGCCATCCTCTGTATCGTTTGTCTGGGCATTGGACTTCATATGGAGCCCATTTTCCGCTGGGGCCCTTGGATGGATTTGATTTCTATTTACATCATTCCTATCGGTGCTACCATAGGTGCGGCTTCTTGGTTCTGGGTCATGAAGAAAGATCATTTAATGGATGAAATCAACAAAGGAGCTGAAAAGCCCCACGGTGATGTATGGTATTCCATGGGACGGTTCGTCTATGTTCCGCTATCCATCGTCCTTTGCCTAATCGCTCTATTTAAGCATATTTCTTTCTAGTTTAATCAAGAGACCTGACATACTTTAAAAAATAAGCATCCGCCGGCTTGCCGGCGGTTTTTTTCGTCAATTGGGTGTTTTCCTGTTCAATAGTGAAAGCAACACACCAATCACCAACGAAGTAAATATAGACTCCAACAAAATTGTTGGAGCCTATATTTTCGTAATGATTGTTTAAAATCCACTTGCCGCTTCTGATACAGGTGTAAATATAGATTCCGCCTGTTCATCCGTGAGGGTTACATCAAATACTGTTTTATAATAATCCTTAACCTCCTGCGTAATATCAATATCTTTAAAAAGTTCGGGATAAATCGTTTTAGACAGCCATAACAGCGTAATAGGAGTATCTACACCGGGCGTATAACTGCGGTACATGCCCAAAGGCATTTTGTAA
The DNA here is from genome assembly GCA_938014855.1 of uncultured Clostridia bacterium. Classification (GTDB taxonomy): domain Bacteria; phylum Bacillota; class Clostridia; order Oscillospirales; family Ruminococcaceae; genus Anaerotruncus. The sequence continues at coordinate 1,626 of CALLQM010000011.1, forward strand.
ACTTGCTTGTTTTCAATTGCATCAATTCCGCTCCAGTCAAAACTTCCAATGGTGCTATTGTATAAGTCATCCGCTTGAACAGTTGTAAAATTGGTTATCAAAATCTTTTGCGGATTCCAATCGTAAATCTGCTCCATATTGACCTCAACCGAATTATCTTTTGTCAATTCATCTGCAACATTGACCGCTCCGACAGCTTTTGCCCACCAGCCGCCAAAAAAGTTTTTACCGGAAGTTACGATTGATGCAGGGCTATACTTAAATAGGAAAAACACACGCGCACGTTCGGCATCGGAAAGATCGGCAACACGTTCCTGAATCATGTTATAAATTTTATCGCTGTAATTTTTCACAGTATCGGTTTTATCGTTATCTGGGAAGATTTGACTTAGCAGAGAAATCCAATTGTTCAGCGTTTCAATCGTATTGTACTGCCATTTGTTTACAGATACCGCAACGGCATTGAACCCTGCATTTGTTAACTGTTCCCCAAGTTCTTTGGTGGATGCACTGTAAAACACAACATCCGGTTTCAGCGCCATTAGTTCTTCCACATTTACCTCACTGCCATTTATAAATCCCGTTTCTGCATTGAGAATCTCGGGATACAGTTCACTCAGCAGACTGTTTTCCGCCGCACTCATGCTTTGATCCGACATTCCAACGATTTTTTCTGCTGAATCAAAGAAAACAGTCAGCACGGATGGAAGCGGCAGTATATTGCAGACAGCGATACGTTCCACATGTTTGGGCAGTGTAACTGTATTGTCGTTATGGTCCGTTATGGTTATGGTTTCATCAGGGATTTCTTCCTTTACAGCTGTATCCGCACAGCCTACGATCGACAACAGCATTGCAACGGTCAATAAAACACTTATTAACTTTGTGAACCTTTTCATAGTTACAAGATCTCCTTTATTTTTTCCAGTAATCCGTTAAAATCGGTGATTAAATTAGGCTTTTGTTTGTGAAAAATTCTTCCCGAAAACGCCTCATGAGGCAGCGGAATAAATGCACAGCTTTTCGGACAAATCGGACGATAAAGCGGGTCTGCAATTAAAACCTTTGCTTTTTCAAGATGAGGGATCAAATCGTCTTCATCTTGTGCCGCAAAGTCCCCATTGACTAAAAGCTCAGGCTGTGTTTCCAACGGACAAAGCAGTTGGGCGGATTTTCCCGTTTCAGCATAAATTGCCGCAGCAAGAGAACCGGACGTCACGCTCTCCCCGATTATCGTAAGTTCGCATGGTTCGGAGACTTCCCGCTTTATGCAGGTTATTTTGTTTTTTTGGGTATTTGCCGCCTGCTTTAAATCTTGTATTAATTGGTTTGTAAACACGTTTCCAAACGGTGCTCCAACCACATAAGGTGTTCCAAACATTCTTTCGAGTTCTTTTGCTGCTGCAAGTCCGCTATAAGACACCACTAAATTGACGGTTGCAGATCCCGCTTTGCGGATATCGTCCAAGGTGCACCCCATCGCCCAAGTGCTGATAACCGAAAAGCCGTGATCCGTCAGCAGTTTTTTCATGGATTCAACACATCCGTATATTGAAAAATCAAGCGGGGTTGCTCCGATAATATTCACGGTTTGCTCTCTGGTTTTTTGAACATTCTTATCAACCATGCGGCCCACAAGCTCCTCAAACGCACGGCTGACTCCGGATATATAAGAGTGCATCCCGTTTGTATCAAACCCAAAAGTAGGGATTCCGGTTTTTTGTTCAATAATAGAAGCAATTGCCATAAAATCTGTTCCGATCATCATAGGGATCGGAGTTCCCACAATTGCAATAAACCTCGGAGACAGCTCATTTGCTGCATAGACAATATCGTGAATGAGTTTATCATCATCCCCCATGATTGCTTCCATTTCCGTCAATCCCGAAATATAAACCATACCGTCCATGTCGTACCATCTTGGTTCATCATGGGTGGTATAAGTTGAATTGCATCCGGACGGATCATGTATAATTGTCATTCCTCCCAGTTCATACAGTGCCGAACAAACTCCGGATACATCGGCTGTATAGGTCGAAATGATACTTGCGGTCTGTTTCATAGACAGCATTCACCCCCCAGCCCTTTCATTTGTATCAGACTACGCGTATCCTTTTTATGCAAAAACGCATTCACTAACAGATCTGCCATTCGGCAGATGCCATCAAATCCATACATTCCGCCGCCTTCTACAATATTTACAAAGTTTTCCGTACTGTTAAAATATGCGGCTTTTTGTCCAACTGCAAGTACTTTTTTCTCTTCGTTTCTGCAAAGCACACGCATCTTCACATGAACAGTCGCATAAAGCTTCAAATTTGGGCTGTTCTTTTTCAGCCATTCAAAATCATCTTTTTCTTCTTCATTGAGTGCATCTACATACACGCTGATCACATGAAATCCATGTTCTAAAAGAAGACGCGCAAGTCCAAGCGGTCGCATTGTGGCGGTATAGTCAATTGAAATCGGCGTGTCACCAATGATCTTTTTTGCTGATTTTAAAGCCTGTTCTGCCCGCTCGATATTGCAGGTGTAATCCTGTCTGGGTACTTGCAGAGTTTCGGCTAATTTGTTTAAATGCTCTGTAATTTCATTAAAGCCGTAACAAAGGGGCAAATACAAATGCTTTTGTCCCAACCGCTTTTCCAACGTTTCGCCGCCAGCTTTTGCTACTGGGTTGTAAGAAATATTAATCGAGCTTTCTGCCATATTTAAATAATCTTGATAAGTATTGCAGCGTGTAATATCTTTGAGTTCAAATCCATTCTTTTGAATCAGTTCTACTAGTTCGCTGCTTTCATCCGTCGGAAAATAGTTTCCAATGATATTAATCGAACGAGGATTTAAAGGGCATTTTTTTAGTAAGCTGTATAATTGGCGGCGCATGATTTGGTCAGGAGTAAGCCCGCTTTTGCGCATAATGGGAGTCATATAACAATCCGTAAATGCTACATTTGGGAACCGACTTCTCAATGTACTGTAAATCAGTTTTAAATCACTTCCCATAAACTTATGGATGCAGGTTGTATAAAGCAATACTACGGGCGGCATCTTTGGGAGTTTATGCAGAATATCGGTTACTCCATCGATGACTAGTTCTTCCATATCCCCATCTAAGAGATTGTGTTCACGGATTGCAACTGTTGAAAAGCGATCAGAGGCGTTCATTTCCGCGGCAGTCAGCACAACGCCGCGCAGACAGCTTGAGGAGCACACAAAGATTTCGTGCGCCTGCGGAATCAGCATGCCAATATGTACAATATTCCACGTGCCTCTTGCAGGAGAACCGTATTCCAAACCGGATTCAAATGGAGCCGGAAAAGATGCATCTTTTATCTGTACACTTGCGCCCGTTTCGTCTCGAATTGTTTAGAGTGATTTCAGCATGGCACCAATTCCTTTCCGCAGGCACGCAAAATATTTCTTGCAAGATTGCGATATTGCTCTGCCATTTCACTGTCCGGGAACGCCTCGATAACGGTTTTTTGGAGGGCTTCCGCTGCTTGAACCGTTTGGCTGTGATCCAAAGTTCCCACAATTTTGGAATGAATATCGTCAGCCAGCTCTGCAACTTTTTGTTCTTCCCGTTCTACATTTCTGCGGTTTAAAATCAGTCCCCCAAGATCCGCATATCCTCTATTTTTAAAATTCTCCACAGCTAACGCAATGTTTGCCGCCGCATGAATGGACATGTTTTCCCCCGAAGTAATGATAAAGACTTTGTCCGAGTACCCTTTTCTCATTGGCATCGTAAATCCGCCGCAGACAACATCACCAAGCACATCATAAATAATGACATCCGGCTGTAATGCGTCATAAGCACCTTTTTCTTTCAGTTTTTCCAAAGCCGCCACAATGCCGCGCCCCGCGCATCCAAGACCGGGAGATGGTCCTCCTGCCTCTGCGCAGATAACGCCGTTGTATCCGATTGTCGTCATTTCCTCTAAAGTAAACCCATTTTTCTTTGTACGTACTAAATCCAGTATAGTGGGGATTTTTGTTCCGTTATGTAGGCTGATTGTGGAATCCGCTTTCGGGTCACAGCCGATCTGCATTACTTTTAATCCTTGCTCTGCCATAGCAGCCGCAATATTGGAAACCGTAGTGGATTTGCCAATTCCGCCTTTTCCGTAAACCGCTATTTTTATCATCTGCGTGAATCCTCCTCGTTATAATCTCCTTTATCAATGATTAACTCATAACCGATCTCTTTCATCTGCTTGTCCAAATACCGCACCGTTTGTTCCGTGTCATCTGAAACTCCGATTTTATTGTTGTAAAGCATATATTTTTTTCGAACCTTAATGGGAGATAGATTTGGCATAATGACATTTGCTCCAGCCAGTATGCCCAGCTGTCTGCCATCGTTCTGTACCGTTCCAAGTGCCGTGGTTGCAGGCAGTAAAACATTCGGCAGTGCTATTCTGCATAAGCTGAGCAAAAACAGTGTGGTCTCGGTACTGCCGGTCTCAAAATTGCAAAAAGGTGTATCTTTATGCGGAATAAACGGACCGATTCCAATCATTTCCGGCTTGAATTCACTTATAAACTGCATATCTTTCACAAGGCATTCTACCGTTTGATAAGGGGAACCAACCATGCACCCACAACCGGTTTGGTAGCCGATTGCTTTTAAATCGTAAAGACACTGCATTCTGTGCCGCCAGGAAAGCGCAGGCGGGTGTAGTTTGGCATAATGAAGTTCATCCGCTGTTTCATGCCGGAGTAAAAATCGGCTGGCACCTGCATCATACAATTTTTTATAAGATTCAAAACTTCTTTCTCCGATGGACAGCGTAATCGCACAATCAGGATAGCGGTGTTTGATTGCACCAACAAGTTCTTCCATCCGCTCGTCACTATAATATAAATCCTCGCCGCCCTGTAAGACAAAAGTCCGAAATCCAAGTTTATATCCCAAGTCGCAGCTCAATAGGATTTCATCTTTTGTAAGCCGATAGCGTGACGCATTTGCATTTGACTTTCTGATTCCGCAATATAGACAATCATTTTTGCAAATATTTGTAAACTCGATAATTCCTCGGTAATAAATTCGATTTCCAAACGTTTGTTTTGCAATTTTTCTGGCAGTTTGTGCGGCATAAATTCGGTCTTCATTCGTAAAGCTTCCAATTAATTGTTTCCACTGTACAAATGTAAGCACTTTTTTGTTTTCTAATTCATCAATCAATTGCTGATTTGTCATAACGTTTCACTTCTTTTCATATCGCAAAATTTTGAGGTGCATAGGTGGTTTTCACACTGACACCAGGCAAAACCTGCAGTTTACATTGAATTGCCTGAACAATCTTTTGGGGAGCATCCAGTGTTACATTAATAATAAAAACACCGCAGTCTGGATAAGGCATTCCCATTCGTCCGATGACATATTGACTGTGTTTATGAAGCAGTTGGTTAATCCTTTCCGCTATCGCATTGTCATTTGCAATAATAGATAAAACAGCAAGCCTTTGCTCCGCTAAACAATCCATACGTGTTAATGACTGTTTCTTCGAGCTGCTCAAGACACGCAGAGGAACGATATCTTGAAGAATATTGCAGGGAGTTTCAATTTCTCCAATCACCGCTTTTACGCCAAATGCCTGCTCGATATTCTGTTCGGTAACAACGGAATTGACATCACCAAACACATACTCTCCGTTTTTTTGTAAGATAAATGCCTTGTTCGCTCTTTGCAAAGCATGTGCAGGGTAATGCGTATTAAAAATACAAGACATGCCATTCGCGACTAAATCCGACATTGTTTCCAAAATTAAAAGCTGATTGCGGAAATCAAGATTTGATTCCGGTTCATCCAAAATTAGTATTTGGGGTTCTGCCGCAAGTGCTCTTGCCATTAAAACCATCTGCAGTTCACCGCCACTGATTTCCGAACACTTTTTGTCTGCAAGCTTTGAAATATGCAGTCTTTCCATGACTTCATAAACTTTGGAAAGATCCTTTTCCCGCGGTTTTGTTAGCATGTTTAAATGACTGCTCCGTCCAATTAAAACCATTTCTTCAACCGTATAGGATGTCGTAACGTGTTTTGCCTGCGGTACATAAGCGACCGATTTCCATAATTTACGGTAAGGGATGGTTCGAATATCCGTACCGTCTAGAAAGCTGTGTCCGCTGTTCCAATGAAGAAATCCCATAATATTGCGCAATAACGTTGTCTTTCCGGCTCCGTTTGGTCCAAGAATAGCCAGCAAATCCCCGGAATCAACAGAAAGATTGATGTTTTTTAACAATACATGTTCTTGATTGTGCTTGTAAGAAAAACAGCCGTCTTTAACCGACAAATTCATAATTTCCAACCCCCTGAACGGCGCATAAGCAGAATGAAAAAAGGTGCGCCAATGATTGCGGTCAGAATAGAAATCGGAATTTCAGCCGCTGAAATACTTCTAGCAAAGGTATCAACAATCACCATGAATGATGCACCAACGCAAATAGTTGCCGGAAGGAGCGTTAAATGATTGTTACCAAATTTCATCCTGCATATATGTGGAATAAGCAGTCCAACCCAACCAACTTGTCCACACATTGACACGCATGAAGCAGTAATCGCCGTAGCGCAGACAATGGTAATTCCCCGCAGTAAATAGATGTTGGTACCAGTTGATTTTGCTTCATCTTCTGACAAAGGAAGAATATTCAGACGCCAACGCAGTAAATACAACACAAAAATGCCAATTAAAATGATGGGAGCCCCAATTGCAAGTGTATGAAAACTTGCAGAATTTAAGCTTCCCATAAGCCAATAGGTAATCGCGGGAAGTTCTGATTCGGTATCTG
>CALLQM010000012.1 GCA_938014855.1 uncultured Clostridia bacterium
ACCGCAGACCTGACAAAAAATCCCACTTTTAGGATTGTGTGCGCCACAGGACGGACAGATCGTTTCTTCTTTCGACGCATCCGTCTTTGTACTCGTTTCCTTTTTTGGCGGCTGCCAAACATGTCCTTGCAGATGCAGGTTGTCCAGAGCGCAATGTCCAACTTTTTGATAGCATTCGCGATGATGCGGTGCTCCACAGATTGGGCACACTACAATATCGTCGCCGTCTGCAAAACGTTTGCTGCAGACCGGGCAATGTACACCTATATAGTTTGCCAAAAAATCAACTCCTGAATTCACGCTTACGCATACTTCTAACAGTTTATGATACAGCGTTTGTAAAAAAATTCAAGTCTATAATTATGAACATTTCCTGTATTATGAATCGATACTTGCATTATTTTCTGTCATATGGTAATATTAAGGTTACAAACGCAACGACTGGGAGAGTAGCATGTCCTTTTTCGCGTCAGAGAGGTCTGTCATCGGCTGAAAGCAGACTGCGAAAATGATTTGTGAAGTTCGCCCACGAGCGGCTCTGCTGAACATTCAGTAAGCAGTGACGGTTCGCCACGTTAAAAGGCGCGAAAGTGTTCGGTTTTTTTAGAAGCCGAAAATTTGGGTGGTACCACGGATGCAATTGTCATTCGTCCCTTTTGGGACGGATGACTTTTTTAGTTTATGCAGATAATGATGAAATAATGAGATAAGGGATGATGAGTAACATGTTAAATGCACTGAATACCATTCAGGAGCAGGCTGCTCAGGCGCTCACAGCGGTCAGCGACCCCAAGCTGCTGGAGGAATTGCGCGTCAAATATCTTGGCAAAAAAGGAGAACTTACCGCCATTTTGAAAAAGATGGGTTCGCTTTCTCCCGAGGATCGTCCAAAGGTTGGACAGCGCGCCAATGAAGTCCGCTCCGCCATTGAACAGCTGATCGAACAAAAAGCTGCGGAAATAAAAGCCGCTATGCAGCAGAAAAAGCTGGAATCCGAACATTTGGATGTCACCATGCCGGGCAAAACAAGACCGCTTGGCAAAGCACATCCGCTCACCAAAGTGTTGGATGAAGTCAAAGAAATATTCCTCGGAATGGGCTTTTCTGTTGCGGAAGGTCCGGAAGTTGAGTTGGATTATTACAACTTTGAGGCTTTAAATCTTCCCAAAGATCACCCCGCACGTGACACGCAGGACACGTTCTATATTTCCGACAATGTGCTCCTGCGTACGCAGACCTCCCCGATTCAGGTACGCACGATGGAAAAACAAAAGCCACCGATTCGCATCATTGCGCCGGGACGCGTTTACCGTTCCGATGCCGTTGACGCTACCCATTCCCCGCTGTTCCATCAGATTGAGGGACTTGTTGTTGACAAAGGGATCACAATGGCGGATCTTAAGGGCACACTTGAAATGTTTGTAAAACGTTTGTATGGAGAAGAATCGATCGTTCGTTTCCGCCCACACCACTTCCCGAGAAACCAAATCCCCTGTCTGGTGGGTATCTAT
>CALLQM010000013.1 GCA_938014855.1 uncultured Clostridia bacterium
AACAGCTGTTCGCCATGCACCTGATGAATGCGGGAAATATTCTTGTGGTTTTCTGCACCCCAGATATTAAAAAACTCAAAATAAGAGGTGAGTTCATTGCGAATGGCCTGACGCGCCAGCTGTTCACTTTCTGCCAACGTTTCGGCATCTCGACCTACACCGATAGACAGCGTGGGCGGCTGGTTTCCTTCATTTTCAACGGATCTGACTTGCTCCAAAATCTGAAATCTTGAGGAAATGATTCCCCGCAGATTTCTCTCTTCTATAATCACAAAAAACCGGTCGCGCTCTGTTTTTACCATCAGACCGCCGTTTTCCGAAACATATTTGCTCACCATATACTCAATCTGTCCCATTAAACGAGACCGTTCGTTATCTTTCATGGTTTGCTGTAGTTCTTCATAATTATCCACCAAAAACAGCATTACAGACGGACGAGTTTCAAAAAATTCGTGAGTATAATGTTTCAGTTCCGTATTGTCAAAGAAATAGACCATATACAAATCCTGATGGTTATCAAAGGCACGCGTCACATAAGCTACAAAATGTCTGCCCTTATATTCCACCTCATATCCGTTTTCCGGACAGCGGCGCGTGATATCCAAACCGGTCAAAATTGTATAGATACTTTTTGAATAGATATTTTCATCATCCAACACACCGCGCTGTGCCTGTTGGTTTGCCCAAAGAATTTCTCCACTGCTCTCGCAGACCAAAACCGGAATCGGGAAATTGATGAGCGCCTCCTGCTGAACCGTAGTCAGCAAATGACCCATTTGGGTCAAAAATTTGGTGACCGAACTGCGGATAGACAGCATCTGCCAAATCACCAATGCAACACAGATCACCGTAATTGAGGCACAAATATAGAACAGCCGCAGGCTGAAAAACAGCGACGCGACCGTCATGGCAAAACAGCAGCCGGTTGTGATATAGAAAATAGGCCGGAACAAGTTCAAGTTCTTCTTCACTTTGAAACCTCATTTTACAAATCAAGTTGGCCCTTAAAATGCGGACTACTCATGATTGACATAAAAATACTTTACTAAAGTCGATTATTGCCAATCGGTCTTTATTATAACACGTTCTTTTTGGCGTTGCAATCGCAATTCACACTTCGACGTCTTAAAAGCCCTGTTTCCGGCATTTTATCCAAGCTTATTTGTAATCTTTCCCCGTTTAATTCAAAACCCACCCGTTTAAACGGGTGGGTTCTATTTTCATCACAAATTAGAATTCCTGTATCACAGGCAAAATCATTGGACTGCGTTTTGTTCGGTTATAGAAGAATGAGGACAGTGCCTCGCGAATCTGCGTTTTGATGTTGCCCCATTCACGTACATTATTATCTAAGCAGTGTTCAAGCGTTTCTCGTGCAATGTTTCTTGCTTCGGAAAGCATATCTTCTGCTTCACGTACGTAAACAAATCCTCTTGAGATGATATCGGGTCCGGACATAATCTGTCCGCTCGCCTGTTCAATCGTTGTTACAACCACGATCAGGCCGTCCTGTCCCAAATGTTTGCGGTCACGAAGAACGATACTTCCAACGTCTCCGACGCCAAGTCCATCAACCAGTACACGTCCGGAAGGAACGGTCTCTTCACATTTGACGGAAACTCCATCCAGTTCAAACACTTTTCCATTTTCTCCGATAAATACATGATCGGAATCCATGCCCATTGCATATGCAAGACTGGCATGACGTTTGAGCTGTTTATATTCGCCATGGACCGGGAAGAAAAACTTCGGCCGTGTCAAAGCAAGCATCATTTTCTGCTCTTCCTGACAAGCGTGACCGGAAACATGCACATCATACATCCGCTCATAAATCACTTCCGCGCCAAGACGCATGAGTTCGTTCACAACTCGGCTGACCGTTTTTTCATTTCCGGGGATGGGTGTCGCACTGATAATAATCGCATCCTGCGGCGTGATCATAACCTTGCGGTGGTCGTTGCTTGCCATACGCGAAAGCGCGCTCATCGGCTCGCCCTGGCTTCCTGTGGTAATCAACACGATCTTCTCAGGCGGATAGCGGTGAATATCGTCAATATCGATCATAACGCCCTTTGGCGGTTTGAGATAGCCAAGCTGTACCGACACGCCAACCACATTCACCATACTGCGGCCGGATACCGCAACCTTGCGTCCATGCTTTGCCGCGGCTTCACAAATCAGCTGAATACGGTTTACATTGGACGAGAACGTTGCCACGATAATGCGCTTATTCTGCGCTTGTTTAAACAGTTTATCGAAACTTTCTTCAACCGTTCGTTCTGTCGGGGTAAATCCCGGGCGTTCCGCATTTGTGGAGTCTGATAAAAGAGCAAGCACTCCGTGGCTTCCCAATTCGCCAAACCGTGCAAGGTCGATAATGCCGCCGATAATTGGCGAATAATCGATTTTAAAATCTCCCGTCTGGATAATCACTCCGGCGGGCGTATGAACCGCAACCGAAACTGCATCGGGGATTGAATGGTTTACGCGGATAAACTCCACTTGCATACAGCCCAATTTAAAGGTTTCACGGGGCTTTATCTGCATCAGTTTCACTTTTCCGTAAAGTCCATGCTCTTTTAGCTTATTTTCAATCAGCCCAATGGTGAGCTTGGTTGCATAAACCGGCACATTTACTTGTTTGAGAAAATAAGGAAGAGCGCCGATATGGTCTTCATGTCCGTGAGTAATGATGATGCCGCGCAGTTTTTCGCGATTTTTTACTACATACGTCAAATCCGGCAACACCAAATCAACGCCAAGCATCTGTTCGTCCGGGAATGTCATGCCGCAGTCGATCATGAACATATCATTTTGGCATTCATATACGGTCACATTTTTGCCGACCTCATTAAGTCCGCCAAGCGGAATAATTTTGACCGGAGTTTTAGTTTGTTCCTTATTGGGACGACCCCGTTTGCCGCGTGTGTTTTGTTTGGCGGCAGAACCCGATGCAGTCGCTTTTGCGGCAGTTGCTTTTGCGGCAGTTGCTTTTGAATCGACCTTTTCGGCAGCTGCAGTTTTTTTCGCTCCGGTTTGTTTTTGAGCATTCGAAGTACGCTTTGTTTTTCTCTGCGTAGATTTTGCGCTTTCTTTTTTTGCAGGTTCTTTTTTTGCAGATTCTTTTACCTTTTTGGAAGCTGCACTTTCGGGATCTGCTTTTTTCTTAGTCGTCGTCGTCCTTTTTTTGTGTTCTTGTTTAGCAGGTTCTTCCTGCTGTGCCTTTACGGCAGTTTGTTTTGCGGGCTGCCTTGGCTTTCTTTTTTTGGGAGCGGCACGTTCCACAACAGCTCGCTTCTCCAACAGTTCAAGCCCCAGCCCAAGCTGTTCATCTGTCAGCTTACCGCTGACCTTTTTTTCATCTGTCACAAATTTTACCTCCATATATAGTGCGATTAGTTCTATTATTTCAATTTAAATACCGTTTTAAGCAAACCAAAAGCATTACCCATACCGTTGTACTTTTTGCCGTCCAAGCACAAAACGGGATAGGCGTGTTATATTCAGTTAGTCATTCCATAATCAAACTCCGTGCAACCGCATCCAGCACAGATTCCAATTAAAACTGCGCATTTTTCAAATAAAAGCATGCGCATATTCTGCATCATCTAGACGCAGTACGAAAAAAACCGAACACATCATCGCTATCTATATTAACCGTTCCTACGCTCATTGTCAAGCAA
>CALLQM010000014.1 GCA_938014855.1 uncultured Clostridia bacterium
ACTCATTAAAGTTTCAGCAAATTTCCCCGACACAAAACATCCCTCCTTTTGTAAACATTATATTCCTAAAATTTCCCTTTGTAAAGGAGACAAAACCTCCATGATAAACGACAGAACGATCACAATTTCGGCAGGGGCAAGCCGCCGAGCGGTGAAGTGGACGCCGCAGGTGCTGACGCTGTCCGAACTATACGAACGCCTGCGGATTCCCACACGCGGAACACAGCCGCTGGCGGAATATTTAACCCTCAAAAAGTCCCAGCAGGACGACCTCAAAGATGTGGGCGGATTCGTGGGCGGCACGCTCAAAGGTGAGCGCCGCAAAGCCGATGCAGTCACCGGGCGCGACCTGCTGACGCTTGACCTCGACAACATTCCCGCCGGCGCGACGGAGGACATTCTGCGGCGCGTGGAGGGGCTGGGGTGCGGCTACTGCGTTTATTCCACGCGCAAACATGCACCCGAAGCGCCGCGACTGCGTGTCCTGCTTCCGCTTGATCGAACAGTTTCAGCGGATGAATATGAACCGATCGCGCGGCGTATAGCGGCGTACATCGGCATCGAACTGGCGGACCCGTCCACGTTTGAAGCGTCGCGGCTGATGTACTGGCCGAGCTGTTGTTCCGACAGCGATTATGTGTTCCACTGCGAGGACAAGCCCCTGCTTTCAGCGGATGGCATTCTTGCACAGTACACCGATTGGCGAAATATCGCGGAATGGCCGCAGGTTCCGGGCGCACAGCAGAAACAACAGCGGCAGGTAAAACAGCAGACCGACCCGACGCAGAAAAACGGTGTTGTCGGCGCATTCTGCCGCACATTTAACATCTTCCGCGCGATGGACGAACTGCTCCCGGGCGTGTATGAACCGGTGGACAATATGCCCGACCGTTACACCTACACCGGCGGAAGTACCACGGGTGGTGCGGTTGTTTACGATGACGGCGCGTTCCTCTATTCGCATCATGCAACCGACCCCGCAAGCGGCAAGCTGGTCAACGCGTTTGACCTAGTCCGTCTACATAAATTTGCATCACTCGACGAGGACGCAAGCATCAAACCGGATACGCCCACCAACCGCCTGCCGTCGTTC
>CALLQM010000015.1 GCA_938014855.1 uncultured Clostridia bacterium
TTCGCAAGAATCGCGGCAACGGCGGCAGGCTTGCAAACGGCGGTATACGCAGGGGTTTACATGTGGCTGTCAAAACGATTATAAATTATGAAAGCCCCACAGCACAATTAAGTGCTGTGGGGCTTTTTATATGATGGATAACTGGACAGAGTCGCATTAGACGGGAGGATGCGAATACCCCAAGACATAGGCAAACGATCGCGCGGAATCGCATCATACATCAATATGCGGCTGATTTTTGGGCTTTTAATAAGCCTAAAAAAATGGTACAATATTATAACATATAGATAAAATTGAAATGGCACACCGACATCATGCTTTTTTAGAATGTCGGCATTTATGGAGGATCACAAACATGCCAAATGTTACACTGATTACTTATACACCCAACCCGGAAAAAACGGTTGCGGCGGCGGCGAAGCTATGCTATTCACCATCCTCGATTGATGATTTAATGGATAATCTTACCGAAGAAAAAACGGCAGGATTTGTGCAGATGCTTGCACAAATCGGGCATGAAAGCCCAATTGAACACGCCAGCTTTACGTTTGGAATCGAAGGCGTATCCCGTTCTCTGTTAGCTCAGATCACACGTCACCGTATTGGTTCTTACAGCGTGCAAAGCCAGCGCTACGTGCGTGAAGATCAGTTTTCCTATGTAACACCTCCTGAAATTGCGGAAATCCCGCAGGCTGAGGCGGAGTTTCAAAAGGCGATGCAGGCGGCGCAGGAAAGTTACGATCGAATCGCCGCACTGCTCAAGGAGAAACATACTGCGGAACTGATCGCACAGGGAAAAGACGAAAAGACTGCCGCCCGCCTTGCTGAAAAAAAGGCGATTGAAGATGCACGCTTTGTGCTTCCCAATGCCTGTGACACCAAGATGGTGGTTACACTGAATGCTCGCAGTCTGCTTAACTTTTTCCGTCATCGCTGCTGCAATCGCGCCCAATGGGAAATCCGCGATGTAGCCAATCAAATGCTGGCACTCGTAAGCGCGGTGGCTCCGAATTTGTTTGCAAAAGCCGGACCGCCTTGTGTCTGCGGCGGATGCACCGAAGGAAAAATGTCCTGCGGAAAACCAAAAGAAACGCGGGAACGCATTGAGCGCCTAAAACAGGAGGTTGGGAAATGAGCGGCAAAGTCATCGTGATTGATGGGCTGGATGGTTCCGGAAAGCAAACGCAGACCACCTTGCTGCGGCAGCGGCTCGCAAACGAGGGCAAAAACGTACGCGCGATTAGTTTCCCCGATTACAGCCAGCCGTCCTCCGCGCTTGTAAAACAGTATTTAGCGGGGGATTTCGGGCAGGCAGATGAAGTATCGGCGTACGCCGCATCCAGCTTTTATGCCGTCGATCGGTATGCCAGCTATCGACAGTTTTGGAAAAATGATTATCTTTCTGGATATACTATTTTAGCCGACCGTTATACAACGTCCAATCTTGTGCATCAAATGTCCAAGCTTCCGAGGGAGCAATGGGATGATTTTGCAAAGTGGCTGGATGATTTTGAATATAACAAATTGGGACTGCCGCGTCCCGATCGGGTGATCTATTTGGATATGCACCCGAACGTTTCCAAACAGCTTTTGTCGATGCGTTATCATGGCGACGAAAGCAAAAAAGATATCCATGAGGCGAACTTTGCTTACATGGAACGCTGCCGTGTTTGCGCCCTTTATGCCGCGGAGCATTTCCACTGGCAATTGGTGCATTGCTCGGACGAAAAAGCGGCTTTTTCGATTGAGACAATTGCGGAGCAGGTCTACCGCGCGGCAGCTAAAATTTGAAACTGCGAAAGGAAATTTTATGCTTGATTTTAGACGTATAGAACTAAGTGACAAAACTTGGGTCGAACCGCTTCTTGCAAAGGGAAATCAGCGGGGGAGCGAATACACCTTTTCCAATAATTTTATTTATCGTAAAATATACAGCGTAGAAATTGCGCAGATGGATCAATACTATATCGTTTTTGCCGGACGTAATGACGAAAACTATACGCCAAGCTACCTGTATCCGTCAGGGAGCGGCGATATCAAACCCGTTATCCAAGCACTGCGGCAGGATGCCAAACGTCGTGGCATTGCGTTCCGTATGCATGGGATTACTAATGAGAATCAGGCGCTGATCGAAACGTTATTTCCGGATGAATTTGATTTTACGCCAACGCGTGACAGCTTTGATTATATCTATAAAAGCGAGTCTTTGATTACACTTTCGGGTAAAAAACTGCACTCCAAACGCAACTTTATCAACCGCTTTAAGACAGTTAATGAGGGCAATTGGAGCTATGAAGCGATCACACCGGAAAACTTGGACGAATGCTGGAAAATGAATGTCTTGTGGTGTGAAAAATATGGCTGTGGAGAAGACCCCGAACTCATGGAGGAAGCATGCGCGGTGCGCAACTGCTTTAATAATTTCCAAGCGCTCGGGCTTTTAGGTGGGCTGCTGCGCTTAGACGGAAAGATTGTTGCGTTTACAATGGGTCGTCCGCTAAATTCAGATACGTTTATTGTGCATATCGAAAAGGCATTTTCCGATGTCCCAGGCGCATATCCAATGATTAATCAACAGTTTGTGACGCATAACTGTGCGGATTTTGAATATGTTAACCGTGAGGATGACGTTGGAGACGAGGGATTGCGCAAAGCAAAACTCTCCTATAAGCCTGCCATTCTTTTAGAAAAATTTGCTCTTACCGAAAAATAAAGGATACAATTGCATTTAGGGGAGGCTCTGGCGTGATACAGTTTGCAGAAGAGTCCATGCGAAATGAACTAAAAAATCTTTGGAAAGAATGTTTTGGAGACAGCAACCAGTATATTGAACTGTACTTTTCCGGATATGATATTACCCGCCACATGCTGGTGTTTATCGATGGAGAACATCCGATATCCATGCTGTCCCTTTTGCCAATGACGGTTGTGACACAGGCGGGGATTATGCCTGCTCGCTATATTTATGCAGTAGCAACCAAAGAAAGCTATCGAGGACGCGGAATCAGCACAAAAATGCTGGAATATGCACATAAATATTTAGCAGAACAAGGCGTCAAGCTTTCGGTATTGGTTCCCGCAACTACACCTCTTTATAATTTTTACAGTAAACGTGGATTTACAGCCGAATTTTATTCCGGTCAGGCGCTTGTTGAACGCAGCCAAATCCAAAAATTTGATGGTAGTTTTGTTATTACAGATACAACCGTAAAAGAATTTATGCAGATTCGGGAACGTGCCTTTGCGGGACGAACCATGTTTGTCCGTTGGGACGGGGATGCATTGGATTACCGCATGGCAGAGACTACGTTTAACGGCGGAGAGACACTCACCATCGCCATAGGAGATCATGCGCATGCGGTAGCAGTCTGCTACAACCATGGCGGGTCTGTGCTGATAAAAGAATTGGCGCTGGATGGGATGACGGTCGAAACTGCTTTAGCCGTGTTACAGCAAAAATATGATGCCGACGAATACCATTTGCGCCTGCCGATGGATATGCAGTCACCGTATCCGTTGAAAAAGGTTGCATCGGGGGCCGCCTGTTGGTATGATAAGCAGGCAAAAGAGCGTGCTTATCAGGCAGGAGGCTCGGCGCCGTATATTAGTTTGGTATTGGACTAAACACAGCATGAAAGGGGCACATAACCATGATTTATGTATTTTTTGGACAAGGCTTTGAGGAGATAGAAGCGCTTACATCGGTCGATTTGCTGCGTCGTGCGGAATTAGACGTTCAAACAGTGGGAATCGGCCAGCGTGAAATTACCAGTGCCCATGGCGTCACCGTGCGCTGCGATATTAGTGACGATGAGATTTCACCGGAGGGACTGGAAATGGTTGTCCTGCCCGGCGGGATGCCCGGCACATTGGCATTAGAACAGTCGGAAGCAGTACAGACAGCAATTGAGTATTGTGTGGAAAATAATAAATGGATCGGCGCTATCTGTGCGGCACCGACCATTTTAGGACACAAAGGCCTTTTGCAAGACAAAAATGTAACCTGTTTCCCAGGCTTTGAAGAACAGCTCATTGGTGCTAAAATTTCAAATGAGCCGCTTTGTATGGATGGGAACATTATTACAGCGAAAGGACCTGGAATGTCGATTGAATTTGCATTGAAGCTGGTCGAGGTATTGACCGATTCACGGCATGCAAAGGTTTTAAAAGGTTCCCTTCAATGCAGAGCGTAGATATCCGGCCGCTGAAACAGCGTATGCGCAGCGAAATCAAGGAGTGGCGGCGAAGCATGAGTCCGGAACAAAAAGCGGCATATGACGCTAAAATTTTGGATCGAATTTTGGCTCTGCGCGAATTTCAAGCCTGCAAAACGGTTCTGACTTATGTTTCTCTGCCAATTGAGGTGGACACCAAGGATTTGATAGCTCAGTCTTGGGCAATGGGAAAACGTGTTGTGGTTCCGCGCTGTGTGGAAAACAGCCGAAAGATGCAGTTCTATTACATCGATTCCTTTGACCAGCTAAAACCTCAGTCTTTTGGTGTCCTTGAGCCAATTCCGGAACAGTGTGAGCTTTTTGAGGATGACCGGGAAAGTATTTGCATTGTGCCGGCGTTAGCTTATGATAAAAGAGGATTTCGGCTGGGCTATGGCGCTGGATATTATGACCGCTTCTTGTCGCATTACCATGGAGCAAAAATCGGGATTGTATATACAAAAAACTTAAAAAAACGGTTATACAGCGGGCGTTATGATGTCCCCGTAGATTTAATCGTAACAGAAAAACGGCTATGGATTCCATTAGCTGATTCAAAAAAACGATAAAAACAGATTGGCGGCCTGAGAGTTTTTCTCAGAGCCGCCATCTCTAATTGCGTATGAGTAGGGAGGAAATCAGCAACATCTGTTACCGCAGCCGTAGCCACATCCACTGTTACCAGAACCACCGCAGAAGCAAAATAGGATCAAAATGAGGATTAAGATCCAACACCATTGGTTTCCCCAACCAAAACCGCCGTTTCCATTTCCGCAGCCACAGTTGTTGTCGCAGCAATTGTCGCAGCAATTGTCGCAGCAATTGTCACAGCAATTATTCGAATACATGTATTTAACACCTCGATTTATGAATTTATACTATACTATGTTAAAAAAATAAATTGGGTTACTGATCATAAAAATGCTAATTTCCATAAAAAAGAATTTACAATAAATTCGCCGCAACTATTTGATTATTTTGACAAATTGAGGTATTATATATTGTATATTGGCTTTTACTGTGCATACCAAAATGAGTGTCTAAAATGGGCGGCAAAGATTGCTGCTGCACAGGAGGACAAGGAGGACACATGAGTAAGAACGATGAGTTTGAAGGTCTGATTAAAAGTTTCAAGTTGGACGATAGAAATCCACGGCAAACCACAGCACCGCAGAGGCGGCGCCGTGCGTATGATTATGAAGCGGAAAATCAGCGGGAGCCTGTTGGTGCAGCGGCCTCAGTACAGCCGCCGGCTGGCACTGCAAAAGAACCTCATTCGTCTAGGCCTCGATCCTTTCAGGTAAATATAGAAGACAGCAAGTTTTATGAACCTTCTGTACCTGTTCCCCCAAATCAAAAACCTCCTTCCGGAGGTGGCCGAGGCGGCGATAATGGGGGTCGAAATAATGACGATGAGGACGATGACGGACGTGATTCCGGCGGATTCAGCCGTTGGATGAAAGCACTAACTGCACTTGCTATTGTGCTTGGTGTATCTGTATTTCTTGCGATTTTTGCGCTCGCCAGTGCGCAGGATCTATTTGGTCTCAACAAAAAAGATATGGAAATTGAGTTTACATTGCCTCCGGATCAGTCGATGACTCAGATTGCCTCTTTGCTTAAAGAAAAAGGAATTATCGATCAGCCGCTGACGTTTCAAATTTATGCCGGACTAAAGAATAATTCGGACGACTTTTTGCCGGGCGATTATGCGCTCAATTCAAATATGAGCTATGATCAGATCATGGTTAAGTTCCGCACGCCAAACGGCGGGAAAAAGGAAGAAATTTCGCTGATGTTCCCTGAAGGCATAACCCTCAAGGAAATTGCAGAAAAACTTCAGGAAAATAATGTCTGCAAAGCAGAGGAACTTTACGAGTATTTGGAAAAAGGAGAGTTCCCTTGGGAATATGAAGCGCTTGCGAATGTACCGGATAGAGATAACCGTTTCCGCCGTTTCGAGGGCTATTTGTTCCCGGATACGTATATTTTCTATAAGGGAATGAGTCCGGAAGCAGTTTCGCGGAAATTCTTTTCCAACTTTAATAATAAAATTGCCGGAGAACTTTCAGAAGAAATTGAAAAATCCGGAATGACAATTGACGAAGTGATCACGTTGGCTTCACTGATTCAGAGAGAAGCGGCAAACGTTAGCGATATGAAAATGGTGTCTTCGGTTTTCCATAACCGCATTAATAATCCACAGGTGAATCTGCCAAGATTGGAATCCGACCCCTCCATTCATTATGTCGAAGATGATATCAAGCCGTTTATGGCAATGGCGAATCAGTCCATGTATGATGATTACAACACGTATAAATGCAATGGACTGCCGGTTGGTCCGATTTGTAATCCTGGAATGGACGCGATTCTTGCAGCGCTTCAACCGGAAAATTCCGATTACTTCTATTTCCTTTCGGACAAGGAAGGAAAATTCTACTTCGCAAAAACGAGAGAAGAACACGATATCAATATCCAAAAGGCTGGTATCGGTGCGCATGGAACAGGAATCAATGATACAGAGTCCGATTCTGCCGCATAACCCGTTTTAAAGGAGAAATTTATTTGCTAAAACCCGAAATTTTATCGCCAGTAGGGGATCGGGAACGGCTGGAAGCCGCGATCCGTTACGGTGCAGATGCAGTCTATTTGGGCGGCACATCGTTTGGAATGCGTGCCGCCTGCCCCAACTTTGACCCTGGAGGACTCAAATCTGCGGTCGAATACGCGCACAAACATCATGTGCGGGTCTATTTGACCTGCAATACACTGCCGACAAACGAGGAAGTGTCACAGCTTGAGGATTTTCTGCTTATGGCACGGGATGCCGGTGTGGATGCGCTGATTGTAGCGGATATAGGGATTTTGATGGCAGCGAAACGGCTGGTGCCGGAAATGGAGATTCATATTTCGACGCAGGCCGGCATTGTCAACTATCTTACCGCCAATGAGCTTTATAAGCTTGGTGCGAAACGTGTAGTACTTGCGCGGGAGCTTTCGCTGGAGGAAATCCGCGTTATCCGTGAAAACACGCCGCCTGATTTGGAAATTGAGGTGTTTGTTCATGGCGCAATGTGTATGTCGTTTTCGGGTCGGTGCCTGCTGAGCAATTATATGGTTGCGCGCGATGCAAATCGCGGAGAATGTGCACAGCCGTGCCGCTGGGGCTACTATTTGATGGAAGAAAAACGTCCCGGTCAATATTATCCGATTTTCGAAGATCAAAAGGGAAGCTATATATTAAATGCAAAAGATTTGTGTATGATCGAATACATTGATCAGTTGGTGCAGGCAGGCGTTACCTCTCTAAAAATAGAGGGCCGTGCAAAGTCTGCCTATTACGTTGCAGTTGTAACAGGAGCTTATCGTGCGGCAGTCGATGAGTATATGCGCGATCCAAGCAGCTATCATCCGCCGCAATGGATTTTGGATGAAGTCCTGCGCGTAAGCCATCGGCAATATTCCACTGGGTTTTATTTCGGCCGTCCCGACCAGTGCTATCAGAATGCGGGATATATTCGGGACTGGGATGTAATCGCCATTGTGGAAGGCTGGGAGGACGGCAAACTGCTGGTAACCAGCCGCAATAAGTTTTCTCGCGGAGAAGAGACAGAAATTATGCGCCCAGGCAAGCCGCCTGCGGTATTTACGATTTCCACTATTTTTGACCCTGATGAAGGAGAAGTGGAAAGTGCCCGTCATCCAATGCATCACTATTGGATCCCTTGCCAAGAACCATTTGAAAAGGGAGCAATTATTCGTCGGGAAAGTAAAAATTAACGCCTGATACGGCAATCAAATCATAAATGTGAGGTTGATAGATATGTCCGGACATTCGAAATGGGCCAATATTAAACGGAAAAAAGAAAAAACAGATGGTGCAAGAGCAAAGATTTTTACAAAAATCGGACGTGAAATTACAGTTGCTGCTCGAGAAGGGGGCAGTGACCCGAATAATAACAGCAAGCTGCGCGATTTGATCGCAAAAGCGAAAGCAAACAATGTTCCAAATGATAATATTGAACGTTTACTGAAAAAAGCAGGAGACAGTAAGGAAAACTACGATGAGATTACATACGAGGGGTATGGACCTTCCGGTGTAGCAGTCATTGTTGAAACGCTGACCGATAACCGCAACCGTACAGCTGGCGATTTGCGCCACTATTTTGACAAATGCGGCGGGAATCTCGGACAAAACGGAAGTGTATCGTTCTTGTTTGAGACCAAAGGTATGATCTATATTGAAAATGAGGACAACAAGATCGACGAGGAAAAAGTGATGGACGACTGCTTTGAAGCAGGTGCATCCGATTTTAACTATGAAGATGAACTGATTACCGTTGTAACCGAGCCAAATGATGTTTCCAAGGTTGCAGGACAATTGGCGGAAATGGGCTATGTTTATAGCTCAGCGGAAGTTGAATATATCCCGATGACCAAAGTTGAGATCACCGACGAGGAACTGGAAGAAAAAATGCAGAAACTGTTGGATCTGTTTGATGAAAATGACGATGTTCAAAATGTCTATCACAACTGGGATATGCCTGAAGAAGAGGACGAAGAATAAGCGCAGCAATCAAAAACGGTCTCCTGTCAATCAGACAGGAGACCGTTTTTATAATATAGGAATTTGTTTATTCGCCAGTATCAGAAATTGCGGGAGGAGCCGGCGGCTTGCCCATACCGCGTGCGATGGCAGCTGTAAGCAGGAACGAAAGACTTCCAACGGCGGAGCCAAAAACAATGGTCAAAATGCCAAACGGCTGTCCGAGCAGCTGCCAAACGATAGCCGCAATCGAGCCGACGATTACCGCAACGATACCGGAATTTTTCGTTGCGTTTGGCATAGCGAGTCCCAGCCCATAAGCCGCAAATGGTCCCGCGGATCTCAGCGCAAATGCAAATAGGTTGAGAGTGACAATGCTGATATTAAATAATGCAATTGCCATTCCTAATAGCCCGATTATGACATTGCTTATGCGTGTTAAGCGCATAATTTTTGCATCTTCGGCATGTGGATTAATAAATTTTTGATAAATATCTTTGGTGATAATAGTAGAAGCACATAACAGATTTGAGTCCGCGCTGGACATTGTGGCCGCGATGATTGCGGCGGATACCAACCCTGCAATCAGAGGAGGTGCATAACTGGTGGTAGCAAACATCAGCGCACTTGTACCTTTTCCTCCGTCTAGTTCGGGGTTCATTGCCAAAGATACGACGCCGATGAGGGCAGGAATAAACGCAAGCAGTGCCATCATGAGTGCAGACAGCCAGGAGGCTTTGCGTGCCGTATCCTCGTCTTCTGCCGCCGAAAAACGGCTGATCATTTCCGGACCGGATAGGAATGTGCAGAAGTAATTTAAAATCAATCCGATAATTGTAAACCAACCGATTTTTGTAAAGCTAATTTCTTCTTTCGGAAGTGCCGAGACAATGGCATCCCATCCGCCGACACCGTTAATCATGAATGGCAGTGCAATCAACAAGCCAAAAAATATAATAAACCACTGAATCAAGTCTGTAAACGCATCGGCCATCAAACCGCCCATAACGGTGTAAACCAGGGTGATTGTGCCTGCAATTATAATGCAAAATTGCAGATTAAGACCGGTCAAAGAGCTGATGACCGAGCCGGATGCTAAAATTTGAGAGGCTGTTAGACAAAAGAGGGAAGTTACATTACATTAAGAATCGCCGAAAGAGTTCCTACCCCGTTTCCAAAACGTCTGCTGATGACTTCGGGAATGGTAAATGCCATCACTTTTCGAATTTTTGGGGCAAAATAAGCCAGCGGGATCATTGCAACCGCTGCTGCAAGCACATACCAGCCTGCTGAAAGTCCCTAGCCGCTAAACGCTTTTGCGGCAACACCGGTGGTGCTTCCGCCGCCAACATTGTTTGCGGCAAGGCTGGCGCTACAAAAAACAGACCAAGCCGTCTACCGCCAAGCAAATAGTCGGTGCTTGTCTTGATTTTAAATTTGTTCGTCAGGTAACCGATTAGCAGCATTCCAACAATGTAGGCACACACGATAATAACGGGAACAATTTGAATTTTCATAGACGTCCTCCTCAGATAAATTTTAAAACAATAGAAGTGGATGATTGGGGAATTTTTATTTTAACTTACAAATATTGTAATAAATCAAGACCATTCTATTCCCCAATCTTTCCGAGATGTTATAATCCACTTGTTTTTTCATTGGTGTAGGAATTAATCGAAGACTTCTGAGGATAAATCATCCGATTCGCCGGATAACAAATAAGGCAGAATATCTTGAAACGATTTTCCTGCTTGACTCATTTCTGCTGATTCAGGCATTCCTTTTTTGGGTTCCGGCTTCTGTGGTGCTTGAAACATAAACTCCCTCCTTGATTCATATATGCATGCATATTATGTTACAAATTACTCGTATTATTTGAAAATAAACGTTTATTAGTCATATTTACAATTAATTTTAAGTTTGGATAGATTTGACAACTTGAAATAATTGCGTTAAAATGTCCAAAATATGCATAAATGAGGTGAATGTAATGGTTGGACTTCTAGTAAAGCTGTTTGTAAAAGACAGTTCACAAGTTCATGATATACAGGTGCGTGGCCGGTACGGCATATTAGCGGGGTCGGTCGGAATTTTTTTGAATTTATGCCTGTTTGCGGCGAAATTTTTTGCTGGAATCCTCACATCATCCATTGCTGTTACAGCGGATGCGTTTAATAACTTATCGGATGCGGGGTCGTCAGTCGTGACCTTGCTGGGCTTTAAAATGGCAGGAAGACCGGCCGACCGCGAGCACCCGTTTGGGCATGGACGTATCGAATACTTATCCGGCTTGTTGGTTTCGATGGCTATTATGCTGGTGGGTATTGAACTGATTAAAAGTTCCTTTGAAAAGATATTGCATCCACAGTCCGTAACGTTTCAAATTTTGCCATTCAGCATTCTTCTACTATCCATTGTAATAAAGCTGTGGATGAGCTATTTTAACCGCACACTCGGCCGAAGGATTGATTCCACCGCGATGAAAGCGACTGCCATGGACTCGCTGACAGATGCTGTGGCAACAACTGCAGTTGCGGCAGGTATATTAATTGCTCACTTTTTTAACATCCAAGTTGATGGATGGATTGGAATGCTTGTTGCATTGTTTATTTTGTATTCCGGGTTTACGACTGCGCGCGACAGCTTATCCCCGTTGTTGGGGGAGGTTCCCGATGCCGAATTTGTCAAACAAATTGAAGAAACTGTCTTAAAGCACGACGAAGTGGTTGGCCTGCATGATTTAATCATTCATGATTATGGACCGGGGCGGTGTATGATCTCTTTACATGCTGAAGTGCCATCCAGTATGGATGTGCTTATTATGCATGATGCCATTGATTTGATCGAGCTGGAGCTGCATCGTAAATTTAATTGCGATGCGACCATTCATATGGATCCAATTGAGACGGATGATAAGGCGACCAACGAAATGAAAGAAAAAGTCTTGCAGCTGGCGCAAAAAATTGACCCTGCTATTTCTATCCATGATTTTCGAATGGTGCAGGGAAAAACACATACCAATCTCATTTTTGACGTGACGGTTCCTTATAAATTTTGGCTGTCAGATGAGCAGGTAGAGGACTCCATACGCAACCAAATTCAAGCAATTGACCAAAAATATTTCGCGGTGATTCGTGTCGAAAAAGCGTTCATTTAAATCTGGGTTGTAAATTGTTAAAGAATGGGCATAATACGTTAAGAACTTTTTTAAGGGAAATCAGAGAATTGCTCACAATTTATTTACAAATGTGTTGTATAATAATCGATAGAGATCTATTTGCAAGAATCCCAAAAAAGGAGTCTGACATGGATAAATTTCAGTCGATTTACACAACTCTGGCGCTGGTTACCGACCAGTTTGCATGTGAGCGCATTATAAAGTCGGCGCGCCTGATCGCAGACCTTTCTAAAACAGATTTAATCGTTCTCAGCGTTATGAGAACGGGTGCAAAAACAAATCCCGCCGCGCTGGAGCATCTGTTCAGCACTGCGAAAGAATATAACGCGCGTATGACCGTAGAATTTTCGGATAATCCCCAAAGTACGATTGTGCATTTAATTCATAGCAACCATGTGATCAATACCGTTACAGGCATCCCAAATAATGAAAATTCTATTTTGGTAAGATTATGGGAAAATTTACAAAATATTACCTTTTTTACAGTCACAGAACGCGGCGAACTGCATGAGGTAATTGATCGCAGGTATTATCAGGAGACCGCCGGCGTGGGAGTTTAAAACCGCATCCGTATGGCTTCACCTGAAAAAGGAACGATGTCAATTTATGAACATTACGGTCAAACAGATCCAATTTAAAAGTACGGACGAAATATCGGAGCTTTTCGGCTGGCTTTACATTCCAGCCGAATCAAACGGAGTCGTTGTTCAGATTATCCACGGCATGGCGGAACACATGGGTCGCTATCACGATTTTATGCGTGAACTTGCCCAGCATGGCTATGTTACCTGCGGAATTGATCAGCTTGGACATGGGCACTCTGCACATGCCGATCAGTTCGGATTTTTTGCTGAACAAGATGGTTGGAAACTGTTAATTGACGATCAGTATAAATTCAATAAAATTATACGCAGTGAACTACCAGAACACCATGTTGTTTTATTGGGGCACAGTATGGGTTCCTTGATAGCACGGCTTTATGCCTCCAAACTTCCCCATACCATTCATGCACTGATTCTTTCCGGAACAGCAAGAGCAGGTATCCGAGTGGAAACTGCCATCCAAATTGCGAACCGCTCAGTCAAAAAGTTTGGACCTTATTATCCTGATGCGGGGCTTGATAAATTGGCTTTTGGAAATTATAATGACCATTTCCAGCCGGCTAAAACAAAATTTGACTGGCTTTCACGAGACAAGGAAATGGTACGGCTGTATACGGATGATGAGCTGTGCGGCTTTTTGTTTACAACATCGGCATTTCGTGATTTATTCATCCTAATGCGAAATGCCAACAATAAAAAATGTTTTGAATCGACTCCGTCCGATCTCCCGATTTTGCTATATGCGGGAACAATGGATCCTGTGGGGGATTTTGGAAAAGGACCGTCACAAATCTATGAGCGATATCGCAAAGCCGGTGTTACTGATATTGAAATGGTGCTTTACGAAGGCGGCCGGCATGAGATGCTCAATGAAATTAATCGCGAACAAGTTTATTCCGATTTGCTGCGATGGCTGGAAAAATATAATCCGCATATTGAGTTTAATGAGCAGGAAGAGATTGAATAAAAAAATCAGTCTTTGGTACAACAACGAATGAATGACAAAACCCGCCGCGTACTTTGTGCGCGGCGGGTTTTTATATGCTTCTATTAATTTAGGAATTGTGATGATGTCGTGAAACGTGGTATAATAGGGAAAACGCAGGAATCATGTAATGTGATTCCAAAACAATAGGAGCGTTAGGAGCGTTTTTTCTATGAAGTTTCAAACACTAAATCGGCATTTTTTTCGAGATTGGTGGCTTTCAGTTTCCATTCGCAGAAAAATGTTTTTTTTTATTGCACTTGTAATCTTTATGGTGTTGTTTATTACACTTTCTTGCATCGGTATGCTTAATCTTTATTTACGTGATTTTAACGTTGTGCTGGGTGACAGCTATTCAGTCAATGATGTTTCAATCAGCTTTGAAAAGGAGCAGATAGCTTATAAAGCGTACGCGAACGATAGAAACAGAGATAACTATACTGCATATCTGTTTTATCGGCATAATACTGTGAATGCGCTTGCTAGATTACGCTTTGACTATCATGAAACCAGTATTCAACGTTACTTGCTGACGCAGGCAATCCGCACTTCTCACAAAGCATATTTAAGTACTTGTGACAAAGCGCTTCGGGCTCCTTTGGAAAGTGAAGCGTTTATTTTGGAATATTACCAAGCTCTCAAAATTGGAAATTATATCGACAGCTATATCAAGGACTTAATGCAGGAGACTTTGGCGGAAGGCAATCAGGATTATTACAACAAAGTACGCGTGTTTCGCATTCTGCCTGTGCTCGCTATTATGATGGCAACGATGATTATTTTATTTGCAATTGTGCTATGCAGGATCACCGTGCGCCATATCATTACTCCGGTTCTTAAATTGGCGGATGCATCGCGGAAAATTACGGCCAATCAAGCGTCTGTGCCGGATGTGCAGGTTCAAAACCGGGACGAGATCGGAGAATTGGTGTCGACGTTTAATATTATGAAACATACAACGGCACATTCCATTGCTGCTCTGCGTGAAAAAAATGAAATGGCCGGCAGACTGCATCAAGAAGAACTTGCTCGTATTAATACCGAGAAAATGCTCAAAACGGTGCAGATGTCTTTACTGCAAAGCCAAATTAATCCGCATTTTTTATTTAATACACTCAATACCATTTCACGTACTGCAAAAATTGAATCAGCCCGAACCACCGAGGAACTGATTCTGCGGCTTGCCAATCTGTTCCGGTATAATTTGCAGACTGCAAGCGAACGAGTACCGCTCACACGGGAACTCAATATAATTCGGGATTATATTTATATTCAGCACATGCGTTTTGGGTCGCACATTGGGTTTGAAATTGACTGCCGCGTTGATGCAGATCAAATTATGGTGCCCACATTTACGCTCCAGCCATTGGTCGAAAATGCAGTCATTCATGGAGTTGCTCCCCAAGAAGATGGCGGTCATATCCGTATTCGGATCAAAAAGAAACAGGATATTGTTGTGCTGTCGGTCACGGACAGCGGTGGTGGAATTCCTCCAAAGCGCTTGCAGAAGTTGTTGGATTCCAGCATACAGCATAAAGGGCATTTGTCCGGTATCGGGCTTGGGAATGTAAAAACACGTATTGAACTGCTTTATCCTGAAAGCAGCTTTCAGATTTTCAGCCGTGTAGGACTTGGCACGGCCATACGCATCACACTTCCGATCACTCAAAAAGACATAGGAGGAAACCCACAATGTATCGAATTGTAGTTGCTGATGATGAACAACTTGAATGTGCGGCTCTTCAAAAAGTGCTGGGTGAATTTTTGGACGACGCTCAAATTG
Source organism: uncultured Clostridia bacterium (assembly GCA_938014855.1). Taxonomy (GTDB): domain Bacteria; phylum Bacillota; class Clostridia; order Oscillospirales; family Ruminococcaceae; genus Anaerotruncus. The sequence continues at coordinate 15,309 of CALLQM010000015.1, forward strand.
TACAGGCTTGCAATGGCAGAGAAGCAATTGCCGCGGCGCGGCATATTCATGCGGATCTTGCAATTTTGGACATTGAAATGCCCGGAATGGGCGGGATTGAGGCGGCTCGGCACATTCGTGCTGAGCTTCCAAACTGTAAAGTTGTATTTCTTACGGCATACAGCGAGTTTAGTTATGCACGACAGGCAGTTGAACTGGGTGCGGCAAACTATTTGCTCAAGCCCTGTTCCGACCAAAATCTGCAAAGCGTAATTGGTCGTGTCATTACGCAGATAGATGCTCAAAGGGAAAAAGAACGGCTCAATCAGCTGTCCTGCAAAAAAATAGAAAACTTAACACAATGGTTGGAAGAGCAAGTGGTGCTTACGGTGATGGGTGGCTATTTGCGCCCGGAACGTGTACAAAGCCAACTTGAAGAATTAGGAATCGGCTTTCGTAACGGAACGTTTGTGATTATGCGAAGCCCAGACGAAGCCAGTACAGAACAAATTAAAGAACAGGTGAAACATCATCATTGGCCGGATGGAATTTGCCTGATTCCTTATGAATATGATGACCGCGTCTATTTGTTTGCTGCAAATTCCAAATGCGGCGATTGTTCCAAACTATTGGAAAACAGTTTGAAAAGATTGTCGGTCTCGGTGGAACAAGTGCAGGGAATCCATCTTTTTTGTGCAGTCGGAGACTGCTTTGATTGTTTGGAGGAAGCGCAGAATTCCTATTATCAGGCTCAGGCGGCGTTGGCACATTGTACCAAAGAGTGCCCTGTTTGTGGTTCACAGGATATTTTACAAGAATCGTATGAACATACTGATTTTGAAAGTGCGATTTCCCGCTGTGTATTGGAAGGAAATGCAGAAGAAGCTGTAAAAATGATGAGCATGGCGGTGGAAGGTTTGTGTGCTCAGCAGTTGGATTTTCCGTCCATTGTGGAAAAGGTGGAAAAGCGGCTGAATAAAGTATTTGTTCATCTGCAGGATGAAACAGGCATCAATTATGGCGAGCAGGTTCATCTTCATGAACGTTTTTCTTGTTTAGAAAAACTTGAAGATCTTAGAACAGCGGCCGGTGCAGTCTTGCGCGAACTTACTTCCAACATCAACAGCAACCGGGGTTCGAGGCTGTCACAGATCAAGCAGGAAATTACAGATTACATGAACAAAAACTATTGCCGGGATATCTTTTTACAGCAGGTTGCGCGCGAAATGAACTATTCTGATACTTATTTCAGCAAACTGTTTAAGCAGTGTTTTAATAAGAACTTTATCACTTATTTGACGGAGGCGAGGGTGGAAGCGGCAAAAAAATTTCTCCACAATCCTACCGTGAATATCAAAGAAATTGGTGCGCAGGTTGGATATCACGATTCCAATTATTTTACCAAAGTATTTCGGCGTGCTACGGGGCAAAATCCTTCCGAGTATCGCGCAAGTGTGTTGTGCGACACAAAAGGTTGACTTTTATAATAGAACAGCCTGCTTTATAATCCGTTCGCGGTCTTTATAAAGCAGGCTGTTAAGCGTAAGAATGCGATATCAGTTGTTGAATATTGTCGAAAAATGTGATAACATGAAATAATATATAATCTTTTACATTTAAGCAATTGTTTGATAACGATGCATTTTATGCGTCTTTGTAATAGAAATTAATGGAAGGGGAGTATGGTGAGATGTTATTTGGGAGAAAAACAAAACAGGCAGATAAAATAGAGCACAATCAGCCAATCGAAAAGCCTGTTGAAGAAGAAAAAGAGCCGATTGTAACGGAAAATAAAACCATAGAGCCGCAGGAACCGGAAACGATCGAAGCGGAATCAGAACAACAGCCAGAACCGGAATTACCCCAAGAGGAGGACCAAGATATGCGAGAATCAGACTTGACTGCATCTATTTCAAGAGACACTGTAATTAATGGAGATATCCAGTCGCAAGACAACATTGACGTATTCGGTACGGTAGAGGGATCGATTAAATGCAGTGCAGTCGTAAAGGTATATGGTAAAGTCAACGGCGATATCCATTGTTCCGTCTTGGTAGCAAACGGTGCGGCGATTGTCGGAAATATTGAAAGCGAAAACTCAGTTGTGCTTGGAAACGATACAACCGTAAAAGGGGACATCCAAACAGGAGTTATGAATATCAGCGGTCAGGTGAACGGTAATATTACAGCCGCGGAGTCTACCGCAATCAGCAATTCCGGCTCGGTCTACGGCGATATCTCGACACCTGTAATCGAAGTGAGCAAAGGCGCAATTGTGTTTGGCTCGGTTATTATGGAAAAGACGGAAGAAAAATTGTCGGATAAACCGTCCAAAAAGAACGGCAAATCCGACAATAAGAAAAAGACTACAGTGACAGAGCTTAGCTTTACGGAGCTTCCCAAAGAAAAATCCGCAGAATCCAATATGGCATAATCGTTATGATTCGTCTTGATCGGCTTGCTCTTTCGGCAGGTCGGTCAATTCTTCTGCGCTTTCTGCCGACAGTCCGGTTTGGTAGCGTTTAAAAACGTGTCTATGACGCGTGTGGGCATTTTTTTGTAGGCGATGATACAGTTTCATTGCAAGATAGCATGCCACGTAAAAAGCCAATAGGGCGATGCCGGCAATGAGACCGGAAGTCTGCCCGGAAACAAACGGCATACTGAGTATGGTGAGAACCAAACACAGCAAAACAATGAGAGACGTAAACGGAAATCCCCACAGCTGACATTTTCCGTCGGGAGGGCATCCGTTCTTTTTGCGAAAACGAATATGCGTAGCCATGATTACGACATAGGTAAACAACAGCGCAAAACCGCCCGAACTAATTAAAAAGAGATATACTCTCGGCAAAAGCAGTCCCAGTCCCAGCCCCAAAAGCATGCTGAATCCAGAAAAAATCAGTCCTCGATAAGGAACATCGGTGTGATCTTTCAGCCATTTTGGTGCCATTCCTTCTTCGGCAAGCGATCGCATCATGCGTCCAAGCCCAAACATAGCGGCTAGCATTGTGGAAAGAATTGCGGTAATCAGCACGAGATTGATGGCTGTTCCTGCCCATGTAAAGCCATGAAGATTGAGTGCCGCAACAAACGGACTGATGCTTTCATTGATTTGGGCAGTTGGGATGAGGGGAAGAAGTATGGCAATTGCAAGAATATAGAATCCGACAAGACAAAAAACCGTGTATCGGATTGCTTTTGGAATGGTTTCTTTTGGGTTTTCCGCTTCGGATGCGGCAAGACCGATGATTTCAAATCCTGCATAAGAAAACATCACAATCAGCATACTGCCTGCAATGCTTCTAATCCCTCCGGGCATTAGCGGTTCCCTTGTCAAATCTCCAAGCCCAACCGCACCACGCTGTGTAAAGACACCTGCCATCAGTACAATTCCCAAAAGCACAAATGACAAAATAGCAAATAGTTTGATGGCGGCAAGCCCGCTTTCAAGTTTACTTAGTTTATCAGCGCCCAATAGATTGAGCAGTGTAACCACTATAATAATTCCACTTCCGAGTAAAGGCAATGAAATATTGGGAATCCAGTCGCGAAGCAAAATTGAAACGGCAGTCGCTTCACTCGACATTGCCAAAACAATGCCTGTCCAGTAGACCCAACCGACAACAAACCCGACGCCTTGACCAAATGCGTTCGCCGCAAACGTTCGGAATGACCCCGAATCGGGGTTTGCAACGGTCATTTCGGAAAGAGCAAATAAAATGAAATAAACCAGCAGCCCGCCAATTACGTAAGAAATTAAAATAGCGGGTCCGGCGGCGTTGATGGCAACAGAGGAACCGAGAAAAAATGAGCCTCCAATGACCGTTCCGAGCGCCATCATTGTAAGCTGCCATGCAGACAATCCTTTTTCCTTTTTCTTCATAATCAGTCTCCGTTTAAAAAATTCATGTATCAATGCACACTAAATGTATTGTTTGTTAAAGTTGCGGAGAAATTCGGGTTAGTATTTCCGCTCTTTTCGGCTAAATTTTACAATAATTTGAAAAAAGATGATTGTTTCAATCCAAAAGGTTTGTTATAATAAAAGAAACATAGTAATTAGAAAAATTTGCGATTTTATTACATTAAGAAACTATAAAGGGGGATTGTGTAGAATGATAAACGACAAATATATTCATTTTACAATTGGAAAACAAAAGAATATTGCGCTCATTGCTCACGACCATAAAAAAGATGAAATTATTGAATGGGTGCAGGAAAATCAGGAAATTTTGAAAAATCACTTTCTCTGCGGGACAGGTACAACGGCTCGCTTGATTTCGGAAAAAACGAATCTACCGGTTCGCGCCTATAACAGCGGTCCGCTTGGCGGTGACCAGCAAGTCGGTGCGCGTATTGTGGAAGGCAGAATTGATTTTGTAATTTTCTTCTGGGATCCGCTGGAAGCACAGCCGCCTGAC
>CALLQM010000016.1 GCA_938014855.1 uncultured Clostridia bacterium
CACCTTCCGGGGCAATGCCCGGGATGCAGAAAACGATGTTGCCGACGACGAGCACCGCACCAGTGAGCACGGCCTGCTGCTGCGGGACAACGTATACGGCAACCAGGAAGAAGACGCCCTGCGCCGCGACTTCACCATCAACGCGCTGTACTACTGCATCCGCGACTATCATTGAGCGCTTCGTATCCAACCTCTTTTGCAGCAAAACGGAGCATTGTGTTTTTTTCAACAGAGTATTCAACACCGGCTTCACGAAGCTCTTTACGGAGCTTTGTATCATCGGTTACGGTAATACCCTTGTAGTCAACCAAAACACCTGCAACAGCATTCTTCATCTTATCAGTCAGCTGTGCAACCGTTTGCTTTTTCTGCGATAGAATCTTTTCGCTTGGCATATGATTCACCTCCAAGTCAAGTAATGAATATACAAAAAAAGCTCTTTCCGCACTACCGCGAAAAAAGCATTACAAAAAGCGCATAAACGCTATTAAGTGAGCTTCTCCTCGGCAGGCAGGCTAAAAACCTTTATGTCATACGACACCTGCTGTCTTTGGACAGCTTGTTAAGTTTATCATATACAAAGAAACTTGTCAATAGGAATTTTTAAACAGAGCGGTACGATGTTTCGCACCGCTCTGCACAAAATTTATACGAAACGTCCAGGATTGATCTTGATGCCAGGGCCCATTGTAGTTGCAACTACGCAGGACTTCACATACTGACCCTTCGCTGCAGAAGGTTTCGCTTTCACGATAGCAGACAGCAGAGTGTCAAAATTCTGCTGGAGCTTCTCATTGCCGAAAGATACCTTGCCGATCGGGCAGTGGATGATATTGGTCTTGTCGAGACGGTATTCAATCTTACCGGCTTTCGCGTCTGTGACAGCTTTTGCCACATCAGGAGTAACGGTACCAGCCTTCGGGTTCGGCATCAAGCCGCGGGGTCCGAGGATTTTACCGAGACGACCAACAATTGACATCATATCAGGAGATGCAATTACTACGTCAAAATCCATGAAGCCTTCCTTTTGGATACGCTCCATCAGATCTTCAGCGCCGACAATGTCAGCACCTGCGTTTTCAGCATCTTTTGCTTTATCGTTCTTCGCAAAAACAGCGACACGAACTTTTTTACCGGTTCCGTTCGGCAGAACAACTGCACCACGCACCTGTTGGTCAGCGTGACGAGAGTCAACACCCAAGCGAATGTGGACTTCTACAGTCTCATCAAATTTTGCTTTGCCGGTTTTGGTGCAAAGATCCAAAGCGTCCGGCGCATCATATAGTTTCTGACGGTCGATGAGCTTCGCACTGTCAGAATATTTCTTTCCATGTTTCATCTATTCTTTTCCTCCTTAGAGTGGTCATTAGCGGATTTTTCCTCCCACCCGGGAGCTTAGTCTGCTACTTCAACGCCCATGCTGCGGCATGTACCTGCGATCATGCTGATTGCTGTCTCAACATTTGCAGCGTTGAGGTCGCGCATTTTCAGCTCCGCAATTTTCTGCAGCTGTTCTTTGGTGATCTTGCCTACTTTATCATTGTTCGGCACACCGGAACCGCTCTGCAGGTTCAGCGCTTTTTTAATCAAAACAGCCGCAGGCGGTGTTTTGGTAATAAAGCTGAAGGAACGGTCAGCATATACGGTAATAACAACCGGGATAATCATGCCAACGTCATTCTTTGTACGCTCATTAAATTCTTTTGTAAAAGCCATGATGTTAACACCATGCTGGCCTAATGCAGGGCCAACCGGTGGTGCAGGCGTTGCTTTGCCTGCCGGAATTTGCAGCTTAATAAAGCCGACAACCTTTTGAGCCATTAAAAAGCACCTCCAAAATTAGTGGTTCATTTCGGAACAAAAAGGATTTGTTCCTCCCACAAGCCGATTCACATCGGCTCATATCGCCGGATTTACACCGGCATCCTCTAAAGAGCCCGTGCCGCAAAGCACAGGCTGTACAAGGCGGTATTTCGACCGCGGATTATTCCAGCGGCTCGATCTGATCCAGTTCCAGCTCAACAGGCACATCTTTGCCCATCATTGAAACGGTGACCCGAACAACTCCGTTTTGCGGGTCGATTTCGTCAACCACACCAATGAAGCCTTCCAGATAGCCGTCCGCCACCTTGACCGAATCGCCCGCCGCGAAATTGACCTCGTAATTTTTGACCTCGACTCCCAGCCGTTCAACTTCCTCTTCTGTCAGAGGAACCGGTTTTGAGCCAGGACCGACAAAGCCCGTGACACCGCGGATATTGCGCACAACATACCAGCTGTCGTCGGTCATTGTCATCTTCACAAGCACATAGCCAGGAAAGATCTTGCGCTCAACTTCGCGTTTTTTGTTGTCCTTAATCTCCGTAA
>CALLQM010000017.1 GCA_938014855.1 uncultured Clostridia bacterium
TCTTCGAGGAACTGATTCGACGGTTCAACGAGGAGAATAATGAGGAGGCCGGTGAGCATTTCACTCCCCGAGATGTGGTGGAGCTCATGGCGGATCTTATTGTCATGCCGGTGATGGATCAGATCAAAGACGGTACTTACACTATCTATGACGGTGCGGCGGGAACGCTGGGCATGTGCACCGTGGCGGAAGAGAGACTGCAGAAGATAGCGGAGAAACAAGGAAAGACCATCTCTGTCCATCTCTACGGGCAGGAAGTGAACCCGGAGACATATGCCATCTCCAAAGCGGATATGCTGATAAAAGGCAACGGAGAAGATAGTGACAATATCTTCTTCGGCTCGACACTTTCCCAGGACGCTTTTGAGGGAAGAACCTTCGACCTCATGCTTTCCAATCCTCCCTACGGTAAAACTTGGAAGAACGATAAAAAGAACATGGGTGGGGACAGTATGATTGATTCCCGGTTCATTAAGAATTATGACGGTGAGCCGGATTACAATATGTTGCCTCGTGTAAATGACGGGCAGCTCCTGTTTCTGCTGAATAATATCTCGAAAATGAATCGGGATGGTCTTTCCCGTATCGCGGAAGTACATAACAACTCCTCCTTGTCCACAGGCGATGCCGGTAGCGGTGAGAGTAATGCGCGACGCTATATGATTGAGAAGGATTTGGTGGAGTGCATTATCGCCTTGCCGGAGAATATCTTCTATAACACCGGTATAGGGACGTTTATCTGGATTCTTTCCAACAAGAAAGAAGAACGGCGTAAAGGCAAGATCCAGCTCATCGATGCGACAGAGATAAAGACCGGCAGAAGAAAGAACTTGGGAAAGAAGAATTGTGACCTTTCTTCGGAGAATCAGGAGGAGATTCTTGTTTTGTACCGTGATTTCAAGGAGAGTGCACATTCAAAGATCTTTGACAACAAAGATTTCGGTTACTGGAAAGTGTCTGTTCAGCGGCCGCTACGAAAGAAGGTCGTTGTCACGGGAGAATCTCTCAGTGCCATCCGTGAGAAAGTAGTTCAAGTCGCTGCACTGGAAAAGATTAGCAAGAAGACACTTGGCGACCTGGGACTCAAGGAAACTCAGGCGGCTGTAAACGCATTCAAGAATAACGAAATTTCCGCTGCTGTCGACATATTGGAAGGGTTCTCGAGGGAAAATCCCTATATGGATTATGTTGCGTTTGAAAAAGCCTTCAATAAGAAAGCCAAGGCGGAAGGCTTGGGAAGTAGTGCAATCAAGTGTTTTGAGAAAACCGGTCTGGATACCTTGTTCATCGAAACGGATGAAAATGCGGCAATTATAAAAGATAAAAAAGGGAATCCACTGGCAGATATCTCACTGAATGATACGGAGACCATTCCTCTCAATTATAAAGGTGGGATTGAAGGCTATATGGAGAAAGAGGTGCTGCCGTTCATACCGGATGCTTTTATCGATTACGATGCGACTAAAATTGGCTACGAGATAAGCTTCACAAAGTACTTTTATAAACCGGAAGTGCTTGAAGCAGTAGAAGAAATCGTAAAGGAGCTTCGGAAAATCAGCCTTGAAGAAAATAATCTTTTCCATGAAATTATGGAGGGATTGGAATGAAATGTTATGAGAGGTATAAAAAAACTGGAAATCCGTGGATTAACGAGATTCCTAGTGGATGGAATTTAATCAGAATCAGTTCTGTATTTAAAGAAAGGGCGGAAAAGGTTTCAGACAAAGATTTCCCCCCTTTGTCTGTAACTAAGAAGGGCATTGTTCCGCAGTTAGCTGATGCGGCAAAATCCGATGATCATGACAATAGAAAAAAAATCTGTAAAGGCGATTTTGTTATAAATAGCCGTTCAGACAGGAAGGGCTCTTCAGGGTTAAGTGCTTATGAGGGATCTTGTTCCCTTATAAATATTGTTTTAGAGCCGACTGGAATTAGTGCCGAATATGTTGGTTTCCTTTTAAAAAGTGTTGGGTTTCAAGAAGAATTTTATAGGAATGGTACAGGGATTGTTGCTGATTTATGGAGTACGAATTATCAGAAACTGAAGTGTATTCAGATACCCTTACCTTCCGATTTTGAGCAGAAAAAGATAGCTGATTTTCTTTACCGTAAAACTAATAAAATTGACAATGTGATTAAGCTGTTGGGAAAGAAAAAAGAGCTGTTAGTAAAAGCACAGAATGCATATATAAAAAAGTTGGTTCAGTATGGTGTCTTTAAGTATGAATTAAAAGCAAACGATAATTATGTGTTTGAGAAAATGCCTAAATCCTGGGATCGGCGCTACTTGTCACAGGTCACACGTGAGAACAAACAGAAAAATACAGGGCTGAAGAATACAAAGTTATTATCACTAAGTTATGGAAAGATTGTTGAGAAAGATATAAATACTACAGATGGGTTATTGCCGGCATCTTTTGAGTCTTATCAGATACTTGAACCGGGCATGATTGTTTTGCGACTGACGGATTTGCAAAATGATCATAAGAGTTTGCGAGTGGGGTTATGTAAAACAAAGGGTATTATCACATCAGCGTATATCGGACTGGAATTGACAGATGAAGTTTGCCCTGAATATATGTATTATCTCCTCCACACTTATGATATCTGCAAAGGATTTTATGGTATGGGTGGTGGTGTCCGGCAATCTTTGAATTATAAAGGACTGTGTAAAATGGAACTGCCTTTTCCTCCGTTGGAAGAACAGAAAATAATTGCGGAGAAAATTTCCGATTTTGCTAATAAAGTAGAAGCGGAGCTAGAATGTCTGAAAAGAAAAATAGCTAAGCTTGAATCATTAAAACAATCTCTTATCTCCGAGGTTGTGACTGGACAGATTGATGTGCGTGATTTCGAAATTCCTGAGGAGGGGTAATCCATGCCAAAGGGTATCATGAGTGAAG
>CALLQM010000018.1 GCA_938014855.1 uncultured Clostridia bacterium
GCGCCGCAAATTTGCACAGTTCTTCAAACGAATGTCTGCGCCCCATCTCATTTCGCGCCGACTGTATCATCCATAGCCCCATGATATTTTTTAAATAGCGGTAACGCTTATCGTATCCGCCTTCGTTGGTGAAATTAAGCTGTGTGCTCCGCACTGTCGTAAGCGGTTCCGGCAGTTCACATCCCATGCGCGACCAGGTGCCCGAACTTATGTAGAGCGAATCCCCATCGGGGTTCGGCACCGCCATGAACGCCGACGCGGTATCGTGGCTCGCGGGCAGGATCACCTTGCAGGAATAGCCGATTTCGCGCGCGATTTCTTCCCTCAGCGTCCCCGCGGCTGTCCCGGGCATCACCGGATCGAGGAAAATGCCGGGGTCGAGCCCCAATTGCGTAATCAGTTCGGTGTCCCATCCGCCGCTTTTTACATCTAACAGCCCCGATGTGCTTGCAATGGTATATTCCGTCAATTTTCGCCCCGTTAACAAGAAATGAAAATAATCCGGGGTGAATAGGAACGTTTTTGTCCGCGGCAGAACCTCCGGTTCCGCAAGTTTTTGCGCATAAAGCTGATAGATCGTGTTGATCTGCATCCTCTGGATGCCCGTCCGGCTATACAGTTCCCGATCAGACAAAATGCCCGATACCCGGTCGGGGATGCCGTCCGTGCGGCTGTCCCGGTAGGCGTATGGGCTGCCGATCAATTCGTCATTTTTTCCGAGCAGGACATAATCCACGCCCCAGGTATCAATTCCGACACTTTGCGGGATTTTCCCAAGTTCGGAACATTTGCGCATTCCGGTCTTTATTTCCGAAAACAGTCGGTTATAGTCCCATACCAGATGTTCCGACGTTTTTTGCACTCCATTTTCAAAACGGTGGATCTCCTCAAGATGGAGCCGTCCGTCCGAAAGATTCCCCAAGATATGCCGCCCGCTCGACGCGCCTATGTCGATTGCGAGAAAATAATCCGCCATATTGCCCGCCTTTCTTGCTTTGGAAGTGTTATCTGTTTTCATTTGAACATTATCGTTTTATTTGTGTAAAGTATACAATAAATACGGATGGGTGGCAATATCCTTGTTTGCAAAATTCCGTCCTTATTTGCAAGATTGTCTTGTAATCACAGCAGGAATCCCCTATAATAAAGGTGGGTGATTTAAATGGATAAAGCACTGCTTGAGCGCATCAGCCAAATATCGGAGGAGGAGCAGAAAATCCTCGACGGCGGAAACGTGGATCCGAGCATTTATTCCACAACGACCCGCTTTACGGTGAATACGAGCAAAATGCTCCGCCGCAAACAGTTAATTGATATT
>CALLQM010000019.1 GCA_938014855.1 uncultured Clostridia bacterium
AATCCGGGGCGTTTTCTTTTATTTTTAAATTTTAACTTACTTAATATTAATATGGTAAAAGCGCCAAAGAAAGAGGTTCATTTTCTACATGCTTCGTTTGAATTGTTTCAAGGCATAAAAAAGAATCCGATTTGAAACAAAAAAGGAACGGGCTTGCAAACTGAAAAAAATGTAAATATACTTAACGCAATCGATAAATTTAAACCAAAAATAAGAAAAAAACTATTCAATATAACGGTTTAAACTTGTTTATTGTAAAAAATTTATTAGAAAAACATGGAGGGATGACGGAAATGGAGAAAAAAGGATTATTGGATGGAGTACGTGTCTTGGATCTATCCCGCGTACTGGCCGGACCGTATTGTGGTATGGCTCTTGCCGATATGGGCGCTGAAGTTATCAAAATCGAACTTCCGGGCAGAGGAGACGATGCCCGACATAATGCACCGATCGTGAATGGGGAAAGTGCTTATTACATGAACCTCAACCGAAACAAAAAGGGGATAACGCTTAATCTTAAATCTGAAGAAGGAAAAAAGATTTTTAAAGAGTTGGTAGCAATCAGTGATATCGTCATTGAAAACTATCGCCCCGGTGTTATGGATCGTTTGGGCTTGGGCTATGAAGAACTTAAAAAAATCAATCCCGCAATTGTTTATGGAGCAGTGTCCGGATTTGGCCATTATGGTCCGTATTCCAAACGTGCCGGATATGACATCGTTGGTCAGGCAATGAGCGGTTTGATGAGCACAACCGGATGGCCAAATACACCACCGACACGAACCGGTACGGCGATTTCAGACGTAGCAGGCGGCATGAGCTGCTGCATCGGTATCTTAGCCGCTTATGTAAATCGACTCAAAACAGGAGTTGGCGAAAAAGTAGACGTTTCTTTGGTCGATTCGATGGTTTCAGCGCTGGAAATTATCAATATGATCTATCTTTGCACAGGTCGTGTACCCGGACGCATCGGGAATCGTTATGAAGCAATTTATCCGTATGATTCATTTGAAGCTTCAGATGGTTATGCAATCATCGCCTGCGGAAACGATAAACTCTACAACTCGCTTAAAGAACTGCTGAAACTTCCTGGTATGGAGGATGAACAGTTTTCTTCCAACCTTAAGAGGGTGGAAAATCACGCGCCGCTTAAGGAAATCATCGAGAAGTGGACACGTACCAAAACAATTGATGAGATTGTTGAGACTCTTTTGGCAGAGGGAATCCCAGCCGCACCCGTCAATACGCTCGACCGCGTAGCGAAAGATCCACATATTGCAGGTGCACGTGAAATGTTTGTAGATTCCGAGCATCCGGTTGCCGGAAAAGTAAAACTGACCGGAAGCCAATTTAAGTTTTCAAATCATAAGTTTTCGGTACGTTGCCCGGCTCCTTTGCTTGGTCAGCATAACGAAGATATCTTGGTTAACTATCTGCATCGTACACCGGCAGAGGTTGCAAAATATAAGGCAGAAGGGGTATTATAAGGAGGCAATAAAGTGGGAAAAAAAGTAAATGTGGTAGAAATTGGACCGCGTGACGGCTTTCAAAGCGTAAAAGAGTTTATTCCTACCGAATTCAAAATCCAAACGATTGACGGTCTTGTAAAAGCAGGGTTTCAAAAAATACAGTGCACCTCATTTGTCAGCCCTAAGGCGATTGCGCAGATGCAGGATGCGGCTGATATTGCAAAAGCAGTATTGGATCAATATCCCGGCGTCGATTTTTTTGCACTGGTTCCGAATTATCGTGGTGCGCAAAATGCGGTATCTGTCGGGTTTCGGGAAATCACACCGGTAATTTCTCTGAGTGTTTCACATAACAAATCAAACGTGCGGCGCACCCATGAAGAATCGCTGGACGAGCTGATGCATGTCAGACAAGACTTTCCGGATGTAAAACTGACACCTGATATCGCAACTGTATTTGGCTGTCCGTTTGAGGGCAAAATGGAAATTGCCCCATTAATTGATTTACTTGGCAGAATCAAAGAAATTGGGGTAGATGAGTTTACGCTCTGCGATACAATTGGTGTCGCGTATCCGCAGCAGATTAAAGAAGTATTAAAAGCGTGCCGTGAAGCATTTCCCGATTGCAAATTTAATTTACATATTCATGATACACGCAATATGGGAATCTTGAACAGCTATACCGTAGTTCTTTGTGGTGCAGACAGCATCCAAACATCCGTAGGCGGACT
>CALLQM010000020.1 GCA_938014855.1 uncultured Clostridia bacterium
CCGAAAATCCTTTTCTAATAAAAACATTTCCTTTGTACGATATAAATGTTGAAATATCTATACTGTTAACATCAAACATAAGTTTATAATAATAAAAAGGGTTAATAAAAAACAATATCTTCAAAACTCGAATATGCAAATAATATCACTTTTTCAAATTGTAAATGATTCGTCTTTTTCCGGATTAGCTATTTTCCTGCATTTTATGAAGCCGAATATAGCGTATATAAGAATTATAGACAAGCAGGTGTAAATGGTTATTTTTAGGATTAAACATTCTAATATATTTGCACGTTCCTGAATAGAATAATGAACTGTGGTTGTACTCGAATATAGTGTCCAGAACTGATTCCCAAATGTATTAATGTTTCTTGTTATTTCTCCGCTACCAATATAAGTGTAGTACTTATCAGTTTTTAATTCGTAAAATTCATTCCCAAAATATAGGCTTTGATCCCCCGATACTATTTGCTTTTGCCTTAAGCCCGATAATAAATTGTATTTTTTATTATCGGAATCTTGCCGCCAATAAATATCATTGTATTCTTCATCGAGCAGATTGTTTATGTACTGATTATACAAATTTAAATCAGTATAATATACAGTTTTTGTTTCATGAGGTTGATGAAAAATCGACTTTCCCAAAAGGCTATCTGGAGGAGTGTATTTAAACACCTTTTCCTCTAAAGAGCTATTAGGTAAGTCGGTTGTAAATCCAATACCAATTATTTTTTTATCAATAAAATCAAAACCTCTATTGGTTTTTTTTATTATCATACACTTCAATGGACTAAAGCCATATGCAGTAAACCATTTGAAAACCTTTGCGTCTGATAATTTATTTATAACTCCACTGTTATCGAAAATATATTCAAAATCGTAATCAATCCCTGCACCAGAAGGCGTTCGCTTTAATTCTTCACCGGCTGATTGTGTGAGATAAGCGTTGAGATCGTTTGTATATGTGTACCCACTTGGATTAAGCTCAGGAGACATCTTCATATCGAATGAATATGTTCCAATCGCGTTTTTATTTTCAAGATATCTATATACAATTGAGTCTTCAAGTTGATTATAGTAATAGTTCTTTGACCATTTATATACAATGAATCCCAAAACTCCAAATCCAATTATTATACAGATGGAAGTTTTTATGAAGCCAACTATCCATTGTTTTCTTTGCTTGATTTTATTCATAATTTTATAAAAATGATGATTACATCCCCAATAAATTTTCTGACAACAAAAGTAGCAAATACTTATTAAATAGACTAAATTACCTCTTAAAACCTTTGTTTTGACCCACTTTTGGCTTTGTCGGAGGCTTTATATATGGTTTTATGGTTTGCTTTACCTCCTGATATTTCTCTTTGAACCAGTCGATGATATTCTGCCCGTTGATAGATAGTTTAAGCCTGTCGGAGTCCTTGCTCTCCTTGAATAGCTGCAATTTAGCATCCTGCACCGCAAAATCCCGGTCATGTTCGGGCGAATAGAGTTTGCCATTAACTGTTATTGGTTCGCCCTTAAATAACTGTTTTATGGTGTCTACCGCCAACCCTATGCCCTTGCATAGTTGCGCTATTCGCAAGCGTTCATTTAATTGCGGAAATACGCTAAACAACAGGTTTATATCCTCCTGTGCCTTGTACGGCTCGTACTCCTGTTTGAGTTGTTGTAAGCGGGCTTCCAAAGCGGATATTTCGGTTTCTTTCTGTTGTGTGTACTGGTGCATACCGAGGAACTTCTCCCGCGCTTCATCCTTGCGGTCGTACAGGTCGCGGACGCTATGATATACCTCCTGCTTTTGTTCTTGTAACTCGGCGATGTATTCTTTGAGGTCTTCGTTCTTGGCGTATAAATCCCGATAGTATTGCGGAGTGGAGATATGCCGAGCAACCGAGCCTTTTATACCCCGACCTAATCCGTATTTCTGCATCGTCTCGGCGTATGTGTCCTGAAAGTATTCCAGATTCTCGCGGGTCATAATGTCATCCGAGCATAGCCGGACGGTATCGGCTGGTTTCTTGCGGTATTGCCTTTTGCCGGGCTTGTCCTGTTCCTGTTTATTCTCCTGCTCCGGCTTCCCGTCCTCTTTCTTCTTTACGGCTTTTCTTCTTTCTCCGGTAACTATGGGGACAACGGCAGCGTGGATATGCGGTGTCTTTTCATCCAAATGTAAAACGGCAGATACAACGTTTTCCTTTCCGAACGTATCCTGCAACCATTTGATATTGTCCTCGCACCATTCATCCAGTTTCCCCTCTGACTGTATGCGGTGCATATCTTCGGGTGTGCCCGAAAGCATGACTTGTAACGCCCTGACTTGATTATGGCTTATCTTACGCTTTATCCCGGCAGTTTCGATACGGTGCTGTATCGCCTGCGTGCGGTTCTCTACTCCGTCAGGGTATTCAATCAGGTTTTCGTTCAGGGGTGTACGCTCTTTATCGGCGTTGGCGGGGCTGACCGTCCGTTCTATATGTGCGGTCGTTCCGCTGTCGTTGCCTTTCGGCTTCTGTATATGTAAGACTGCAAAGCCCATATTAAGGTAAATTTTAAAGTGAATAATTTGCTGTGATTACCGCCTTGCGCGGTTGCGGTCTTCGACCGCTTCGGGGTGTCCAGAGGGGTTTACCCTTTGGCTTATTGGGGCATTTTTAGCAGTAGTGAAACGGATGCGTAAAGAAAATGCCCTAATAAGCTACGGCTTTTTTGAAAAGCCCTTTGGGGATAGCTGCGGTTAAACCCTGATAGCAGCGTTGATATTCCCTTTGGTGACTACATCCACTACACTAAATATAGCGGGTGCAGTGTGCCAGCTGATTTAGATAACCTCACAGATATTCTT
>CALLQM010000021.1 GCA_938014855.1 uncultured Clostridia bacterium
ATGACAAAAAAGCCGCACTTGCCGAAATTGGAACGACACAGGCGGGTATACGCATCAAGCAGCACGATAAGGTCAAGGCACTTGAACTATTAGGCAAGCACCTTAAGCTGTTTACGGAAAATGTGGAAGTTGGCAACAAAGATGACGAAATCTTCAGGGTGGATATTAATGTAATTGAATAATATACAGAGCCAAGCCTGTATATTTAATGTATATCTAGTATAAAAATACACAAATACGCCTAAAAACTGCAAATACTAGCG
Organism: uncultured Clostridia bacterium; assembly: GCA_938014855.1. Lineage (GTDB taxonomy): Bacteria > Bacillota > Clostridia > Oscillospirales > Ruminococcaceae > Anaerotruncus. The sequence continues at coordinate 264 of CALLQM010000021.1, forward strand.
TTGTAAACCCCGAAAATAACGGGAATTGCAAGCATAACTGTACTAAATATCTATTTAGCGAAATTATACATTTTGAAGCGGGTGGTAGAAATTGAGTTAAGCATAACCAAAAAACAAAAGGCTTTTATTGATACAACAGCCGATGAGGTCTTGTTTGGTGGTGCCGCCGGAGGCGGGAAGTCATATGCGCAGCTTATAGACGCAATGCTTTACGCTTTAAAATATCAAAAATCTAAGCAACTTGTTTTAAGGCGCACGTTTCCGGACTTGGAGCGTTCTTTGATTTTAGTGTCACTGGGGCTGTACCCACGCAGTGTTGCGAAATATAACAGCTCGACACATAGATGGACGTTTACTAATGGTTCGATTATCGAATTCGGGTATTGCGACAATGAAAAAGACGTTTATCGCTACCAAGGCGCAGAATATGATGTTATCCGATTCGACGAACTTACACATTTCAGCGAGCAAATGTACATTTACCTTATTTCGCGTCTTAGAGGCGCGAATGATTACCCGAAACAGATTAAATCATCCACCAACCCCGGCGGTGTAGGACACCAATGGGTTAAAAAACGCTTTATAGACTTTGGCTATCCTAATAAAACTCAAACAACCGGAGCTGGAACACGTATTTTCATACCGTCCAAGGTGCAGGACAACAAGTTCCTGTTAAAGGCAGACCCTAACTACGTCAAAAGGCTTGAAAATTTGTCTGAAAAGGACAAAAAGGCACTCCTATACGGCGATTGGGATATATTTGACGGTCAATATTTCGGAGAATTCAACCGCAAAATCCACGTATGCGAACCATTCCCGATACCGTCTCACTGGCGTTGGTACTTTACTATGGACTACGGGTTTGATATGGCGGCATTTTACTTGATTGCCGTGGATGAGCAGATGCGCGGATATGTAGTACAGGAGTTTTGCCAAGGCAAAGATAATGGCAAGGACCCGCTTATCATCAGTGATGCCGCAGAAAAGGTTAAGGAAATGACCGCAGGCAAAAAAATCAGCGCATATCTTGCGCCTCCGGACCTTTGGAACAGACGGCAAGAGACCGGGAAGAGCGTTGCGGACATTTTTGCAGAGCATGGAATATATCTAAGCAAGACCAGTAACGACCGCGTAGACGGCTGGATGGCGGTCAAGGAGTGGCTTAAACCATTTGATGATGTGGATGGCCGTAAAACAGCAAAGCTACAGATATTTGCTAATTGCACCAATCTAATCAAGTGTCTGCCCACTTTACAATACAGCGACAAAAATCCGTCAGATGTAGCAACAGAGCCACATGACATTACACATAGCCCGGATGCAATACGCGGATTTTGCGTGTACTGGGCAAGCCCAGCAAGAGCACTTATACCTCAAAAGCCAAACCCACCATTCCACATACAAAAACCACACAATCCACTAGGACGAGGTGAGCAATACCATGTTATATGACATAGGATTCGTGCTGCTTTCTATCTTATCGCCTGTTTTGGTACTGATAGCGTACCGCCAGGGCGTTAAAGACCGGATACAGCAGGATAAAAAAGAACCGTTGCAACCGTTTTTCAACCTGCCAAAGTCCTCCAAGATGTCAAAAGAGGACATACAGGTACAAACAATTTTAGACAATATCGACGCCTACGACGGCACAGGCGCGGGGCAAAAGGATGTGATTAGGTGACGGATGATGATGTAACCAAGGTTTATGACCTGTACCAACGCGGTGTTGAGCACCACAACATGCTCAACATGTACCGAGAGTGCGAAAAGCTCCACAATTTCTACATAGGCGACCAGTGGCATGGGCTTAAGGCAGGCAATGAAGAATTACCTATCTTTAACTTCATCAAGCCGATAGGCAAGTATAAGATCGCTCTGATTGCTCAAAACCAGATGTCAATTGTCTACTCTGCAATGGGTGGAGACACTGAAACTGTAACCGATGTTTGCAAAATGCTCAACAAATTTGCAGAGGCGCAGTGGGAAAAATCCAAGATGGACACTCTCTCATGGAAAGTCATCAAAAATGCGTTTATAACCGGAGATCATTATTTGTACTGCTATGATGACCGCAAACCATCGGAATCCATCGTGCAAGACCTTAAACCAAAGCTCAAAATGCGGCTGATACACAAGACAAACGTGTACCTTGCAGACGAGCAAAACCCGGAGCTAAACGAGCAGGAGTACATTATTATTGCAGAACGCAGACCAGTTGCAACCCTGCGGAGAATCGCCAAGGGGAACGGCATCCCGAAAGAAAAGATTGATCTGATTGTTTCTGATGATGAAACGGAAACGCAGATCGGCGAGGACAAAGGCCGGGAAGTCAAATCTGATACCGGTAAATGTACCTGTATCCTCTATATGAAAAAGACCGATGCGGGAATCGAATATAGCCGGTCAACAAAGTACGTGGAATACGAACCAAAAAGAACACTTGCAGGGCTTGATGTATACCCGATTGTGGGCATGCGCTGGGAGGAAAAGGTTGGCTCTGCACGCGGAGAGGGCGGGGTTAAATATCTTATACCGAACCAGCTGGAAGTCAATAAAACAGCGGCGCGCAGGGCGATAGCAGTTAAACGTTTTGCATTCCCCGCCTTGGCATATGACAGCCAAAAAATAGCTGATGTGGATAAACTGTCCACAGTTGGCGCAACGATACCAGTTAACAATATAGCAGGCAACCCGATCAACAGTCTCATACAGTATTTAAACCCTGCACCGATATCCAGTGACGCGACAGCTTTACAATCGGAATTAGTTGACCGCACGCGTGAACTAGAGGGCGCATCTGATGCCGCAACCGGACAGATAGACCCGACCAAGGCAAGCGGCGAGGCGATCAAAGCGGCAAGAGACCAAGCGGCAATCCCTCTCAACGAGCAGATAGCGTCGTACAAACAGTTTGTTGAGGATATCGCGCTTCTATGGTACAAGCTATGGGTTGTCTACTCACCACAAGGACTACAAGTTGACTATGAGGATGATGGTCAGCAAATATCTGATGTAATTGGTGCAGATGTGCTCCGAGGATTGGATATTGACATCAAGATTGACGTTTCCCCGATAGACCCGTACAGCAAGATTGCACAGCAGATCGCACTTGACCACTTGCTGCAAGCGCAATTTATCACGTTTGAAGAATACGTGAACGCACTGGACGACACTTCTAGCGTGCCTAAAGCGTCCTTGCAGGCAATCCTTAAGGAACGCATGAGCGAAATCCCGCCGGAAGTCATAGAGCAGCTGCAAAGCAATCCGGAACTGCTTGACATGGTAATGCAGATCGTAGCACAGGCACAGGCAGAACAAGAAATACAAGGAGGTAGTCAAGATGAAATGGTTAGTGATACCACCGGAATGGTATAAAAGAAAGGTTGTGTTTGCATGAAATGCCCATCGTGCGGTCTAGAAGATGGGATTTGGGTTGACCATGTAGAGCGAAAAGAAGTTGACGGAGTTACAACCGAGACGCTTTACTATGCCTGTCGGAACCCCAATTGCTCAAATTACGGAAAAGCATTTTCTGCCACAGGGCAGGAATCAGAAGCACAAATTAAGGAGGGCAAATAATATATTGTCCTTAATGCCTAAAAGAAAAATGTGGAGCATGGAAAAACGGGCAGTGTGGCTATTACGATAACAATGGCAAAAAATTCGCAAGCCGATAGCGCAAACATGGCAATACATGGGGGTACAAATGGACGAAGAAATTTTAAACTCTGTAGACGCAGAGCAGGAGCCAGCCGTGGAGGCTCCAACAACCGATGA
>CALLQM010000022.1 GCA_938014855.1 uncultured Clostridia bacterium
TGTATGATGCGATGGGTGTGCGAAGGGCAACCGGTGAGCAGGCAAAAGTGCTCAATCGTATGGTTGTGGACTTTAAAGATATGTTCCTGATGGTAAAAGAGGAGTTCCAAACAATCGCTCGCGGAAGCAAATTGGAGGAACTGGAGGAGGAGACAAGCCAAAAACGCAAGGAGCTGAAAGAGATGGTTGGCCATACGCCAATCGAGGTGCTCTGTGGTGCAATATTAGGAATCCTAATTGCCGTAGCTCTCCCAGTCAAATAGACTTTTCCATAAGGTTAAGGTCAGTGAGGTGTTATTTTGCTACAATATAGCCTCTTGGGCACATTAAAACTGCCCGAAGATTTAAAAAAACTGAATTCGGAACAACAAAAAGCGCTTTGCCGTGAACTTCGCCAGCGGCTGATCCAAACGGTCTCGAAGAATGGCGGCCATCTTGCCTCAAATCTGGGCATTGTGGAACTTACGGTTGCGCTTCATACTGTTTTTGACATGCCTCAAGACCAAATTGTATGGGATGTCGGGCATCAATGCTACACGCATAAAATGCTTACCCGGCGTCTGGACTTGTTTCCTACAGTTCGAAAAGAAGGCGGGATTTCCGGTTTCCCGCGTACTTCCGAAAGTGAGTACGATTCTTTTATCGGCGGCCACGCAAGCACGTCGATATCGGCCGCCTGCGGGCTTGCCAAAGCGAAGTCGCTGTCGCATGACCCACATCACGTGATTGCCGTGATCGGTGACGGCGCCTTTACAGGTGGTATGGTCTATGAGGGACTCAACAATGCGGGCCGAAGCGGCGACCGCATTGTTATCGTTCTCAACGATAACAATATGTCCATTTCTAAAAACGTCGGTTCTCTGGCTCGTTATCTTGCCAATAAGCGTGCAACCGATGGCTATTTGTATCTAAAAGACCGGGTTGAGGAAACGCTGGATCATATCCCGCTGGTGGGAGAAAGTGTCAGCAATGTGCTCAAAACATCTAAAACTCTGCTTCGGCAGGCGCTGCTGCACAGCAATATGTTTGAAGATTTCGGGTTCGATTATCTTGGCCCGGTGGACGGACACAATATCCCGCTTTTGATGCAGGTTTTAAACCGAGCGAAAGAGCTTAATAAACCGGTGGTTGTGCATGTCAATACCGTAAAAGGCAAGGGTTATACCTTTGCAGAAAGAAATCCTGCCCAATTCCATGGCGTGGGATGTTTTGACACGGCGAGCGGTAAAATGAAGAATTCCGGAGAAAACTTTTCTTCGGTATTTGGAAAGCACTTGATCGAATTGGCACACAAAGACAAAAAAATTTGTGCGATCACTGCGGCCATGCAGAGCGGAACCGGATTACAGCCTTTTGCCAATGAGTTTACAGCAAAAGGACGCTTTTTTGATGTGGGAATTGCGGAAGAACATGCGGTCACGTTTGCCTGCGGTCTTGCTGCTGGCGGGATGCGGCCAGTGTTTGCAGTATATTCCACATTCTTACAGCGCGGTTATGATCAGCTCATCCATGACGCTTCGATCGAGCCGCAGCACATTGTGCTGGCGGTGGACCGGGCGGGGATTGTCGGGGACGACGGCGAGACGCATCAGGGTCTGTTTGATGCCGCGTTTTTGTCCCAGCTTCCGGGCACCGCGATCTATTCTCCGGCGACCTATAAAGATTTGTACTACGCGATGGATTGTGCTTTTTATAAAGAAAAAGGCGTGGCGGCGATTCGCTATCCGCGGGGTGCCCAAATTGAGATCGGGGAGTGGCTCAACTACTCCACCGGAGAATACTTCCACTATAAAAACGGCGGGCGTCTGCTGCTTGTTACCTATGGTAGAGAGTTTGCGCAGGCAGAAGCGGCGGTAAAACTGCTGCTGGAACAGGGCAAAAAGGTCGACCTGCTCAAGCTCAACCGCATTTGGCCGATCCCCAACGAATGTGTTCTGCTTGCCAAAAAATACCGCTCGATCCTGTTTGTGGAAGAAGGCGTTGAGCATGGCGGAATCGGGGAACATTTTTTAGCCGCTTTATCGAAAAAACGCTATCGAGGCAATATGACCATTCATGGAATCAAGAATCCATTTGTTCCGCAAATGGAGATTGCAAGAGCACTGCAATATTGCAAGCTGGATGCACATTCGCTGACAGCGCAGATTCTTGCTCGTTATGACTGATAGACAAATACGGAGGACAGTGTGAAAGAACGATTAGATGGTTTACTGGTTCAAAAAGGATTGATACCGAGCCGCGAAAAAGCGAAGGCAATCATCATGGAGGGCCAGGTTTATGTAAATAACCAGAAAGCGGATAAACCCGGGACAGACGTGGACACCCAAGCAAAGCTGGAAGTTCGCGGGGATCCGTTGCGATATGTCAGCAGGGGAGGACTCAAGCTGGAAAAAGCGATGCAGGTCTTTCCCATTACCCTTAATGGGAAAACCTGCATGGATATTGGTGCTTCCACCGGTGGCTTTACAGATTGTATGCTCCAAAATGGAGCGGTAAAAGTCTACGCGGTGGACGTCGGCTACGGACAGCTTGCATGGAACCTCCGAAATGATCCAAGAGTAATCAACATGGAGCGCACCAATATCCGCCATGTCGCCCCGGAGCAGATTCCGAATGCTTTGGATTTTGTCAGCGTGGATGTCTCGTTTATTTCTTTAAAGCTGGTTCTACCTGTGGCGGCTTCTTTGCTCAAAGAGGAGGGACAGGCTGTCTGTCTGGTAAAGCCGCAGTTTGAAGCCGGCAGAGAAAAAGTAGGAAAAAAAGGCGTGGTGCGGGAACGTGCCACTCATATTGAAGTCTTGGAAAATGCAGTTTCTTATGCTCGTGCAAATCAATTTGCTGTTTGCGGAATTGATTTCTCGCCGGTCAAAGGGCCAGAAG
>CALLQM010000023.1 GCA_938014855.1 uncultured Clostridia bacterium
GATCGGAAAAGTTTCCATCACCGCCCGGAACCGGCACGGTCTCACGCGCATTTCGGTGCGGGACAACGGAAACGGCATCCCGGACAGCGTGATCCAGAAATTGCAGGACGGAACGATGGACCCCAATTCGGTGGGACTGATGAATGTGCAAAAACGGCTCAAAAGCATCTACGGAGAGCGGTATGGGCTGCAAATCCGCAGCTCCCGCCACGGAACCGAGATCATCATCCGCATCCCCCACAAAACCGCAGGAGGTGAATTGCTTGAAACTCGCAGTCATTGACGACGAACGTCCCAGCCGCAGCGAACTGTGCCATCTGATTTTGGAGTGCGCCCCCGATACGAAGATCGACGAAGCGGACAGCGGACAGAAAGCGCTGGAACTTGCCGCAAAAAGCCACTACGACGCGATGTTTATTGACATTCATCTGGGCGATATGGCGGGGACAACCCTTGCCCTTCTGCTGCGCAAGCTGCTGCCGGATGTGCAGATTGTGTTCGCGACCGCTTATGACCAGTACGCGGTCAAGGCATTCGATATGGACGTGGTGGATTTTGTAATGAAACCGTTCGACCCAAAACGCGTGGCGCGCGCGATGGAGCGGCTGGAAACGCGGCTTAAAAATACCGGCGCCCCCCAAAAGGAGGAGCCGCCCGCTGTCAGCAACAAACTTTCGATTTCCTGCGATAAACGCTTAGTTCTGCTGGATATCCCCGACATCGCTTATATCGAAACCGACAGCCGAAACTGCATTTTACATACCGTACACGGGGACTATTCCTGCAGCCAGCCGCTGGGATTTTTTGAAAAGCGGCTGGCAAGCGCCCAATTTTTCCGTATCCATAAAAGCTACCTTGTCAATTTGCAGTATATTGTGGAACTTTGTCCATGGTTTCGCGGCATGTCCTGTGTAAAGCTCCGGGGCTTTGAGTCCGAAAATCTGCCGGTCAGCCGCAAGCAGCTCAAACAGCTCAAGGAACTGTTTCACTGTTAATATTTCGTTCACATTGTGATGTTATTTAACCATTATTTTCAACCATTCGTCCATGATTTTATACTGGTTATACAAAAACCGATGCGGTTTGTCTGGTTCTATGCTACACTAAGGCTGTAAGCAGAGCGTACTTTTCAGACAGAAAGAGGAGGTTTTTGTATGGTTACATTTCTGCTTTGCATCTGTCTGCTGATCGTCGGCTACTTCACCTACAGCAAGGTTGTAGAAAAGGTGTTCCAGCCGGATGACCGCGAGACTCCTGCAATCGCTCTCGAGGACGGCGTCGACTATGTCCCGATGAACGATAAAAAAATCTTTCTAATCCAGCTGCTCAATATTGCAGGGCTAGGTCCGATCACCGGCGCATTGATGGGTGCCCTTTGGGGACCGGTCGTTTACTTATGGATTGTCTTTGGAACCATTTTTGCGGGTGGTGTCCATGATTTCATGACCGGCATGCTCTCGATGCGAAACGGCGGCGGCAGCATCTCGGAAATCGTGGGCAAATATCTGGGAAACGGCATGAAACAAGTCATGCGTGTCTTTTCCGTATTCCTTCTGCTCATGGTCGGCACCGTATTTGCGGTTGGTCCATCCGCTTTGCTGGCGATGCTCACCCCGAAAGCAATGGATAAAAACTTCTGGCTCATTGTCGTTTTGATTTATTATTTCCTCGCAACTCTGCTCCCGATCGATAAACTGATCGGCCGCATCTACCCGTTCTTTGGCATCTGCCTGATTGTTATGGCGGTAGGAGTCGGCGCAGGTCTTGTGCTGGAAGGCTATCCACTTCCGGAAATGACCCTGCAGAACCTGCATCCAAAGGGCACACCGATCTGGTCATTTATGTTTATCACCGTTGCATGCGGCGCAATTTCCGGCTTCCATGCCACGCAGTCCCCGCTGATGGCGCGGTGCCTGACAACCGAGAAAAAAGGCCGCCAGACCTTCTACGGCGCAATGGTCGCAGAAGGCATCATCGCCATGGTATGGGCGGCGGCAGGCGTTTGCTTCTATGAAAACACCGGCGGTCTGCAGGCAGTTCTGTCCGACCCGAACATTGGGCCGAACGGCGCAGTCTATCAGATCTGCATGAAGGTTCTTGGCCCGGTCGGCGGCGTACTGGCTATGATCGGCGTCATTGCCTGCCCGATCACTTCCGGTGATACGGCATTCCGCAGCGCAAGGCTGACCATTGCGGACTGGTTCAAAGTGGATCAGAAAGCAATTAAGCCCCGTCTGATGCTGACAGTTCCTGTATTAGGATTCGGCGCAATCGTAGGCGGATTCGTAGATTACTCGATCGTTTGGAGATACTTCTCCTGGAGCAACCAGACCCTCGCTATGATGGCTTTGTGGGCAGCTTCCGTTTATCTCTGGCAGGAAAAGAGAAACTACTGGATAACGGTCATTCCCGCAACGTTCATGTCCGCGGTCAGCGCCACCTATTTCTTCGCCGCAGACGAATGCCTGCACTTTATGAAGATGGGGATGCTCTCGCTGGCATATGGGCTTGGCTTAGTAGTTGCCGCGGTATTCTTCGCAATCTTCCTAAAAACTACGGTCCTAAACAAAAAAACTTCAGACCAATCGGTCTCGCATTCTTCCCTTAAATAGTCTACCACTGATCTATCTTTATAAAAAGAGTTCCCGGCAGCCGCCGGGAACTCTTTTTGCGTTTGTTTTTATTGGGATCGGTTTTAGAGGATCGATAAAAAATGCGGCTTGCGCTCCTCAAACAGCGTGATCTTAGAAAATCCAGCCTCCCGCGCCATCGCGAGCGCCGTTTCCAGCCCCTTCCCCACATCGCTTGGAAAATGGGCATCCGAACCGATCGTCAGAATCGTGCCGCCGAGCGACCGGTACAATTTCAGAATATCTAAAGAAGGCAGGGCTTCTTTTGCCGGCTGGCGCAGTCCGGATGTATTGATTTCGATGCCTTTTCCGCGCTCGATCAGCCGCTCAAAAATCCGGCAAAGCTGGTCGCGGTAACGAAATAAATCCACTTTCACGTCGTAGAATGCGGCGTACCGCTTGATTAAATCGACATGACCCATGCAGTCAAAATCGCTTTCATCCGCAAGCTGGTACAGTTTTTCTAAATTCCTGCGGCACAGCGCATCGACGTCCGCCGACCGGTAGTCCACTTCCCCAAGGTCGGTATTATGCAGTTTATGCACCGACCCGATCACGTAGTCGTATGGAAAGCGGCGCAGGATCTCCTGTTCTTTTTCTAGATTCAAATAGGACTGTCCCATCTCCACCCCGGCGCGAATCCGGATATAGGGGGAACACTGTTTCCGGCAGCGCTCGAGTTTTTTAAAATAGGTTTCGATATATGGTTTTACAAAAAAATTATGCGAAATTTCCGGCTGATAGAATTCGTAATGATCGGTCAGCACGATCTCTTTGAGTCCCTTTCGGTGCGCGGCCAGACACATGTCCTCCATGCTGGCGTGACCGTCCGGTGAAACATTGCTGTGCATGTGATAATCCGCAACTGCGGTTTGCAAGAAAAAGCCCCCTTTGTATGAGAAAAAACGCTTTGTACTCATCAGAGCGACATTTGATAGATTTTTTTGACATCCTTGGCATAAAGCGGAATGAACCCGTCTGTAATGCCATCTCCCACCGCCTTTTTAGCCATCACATCCAGTTTGGATTCGTCGATTCCAACCTGACGCAGAGTGGACGGCAGCCCAAGAGAATCAAAAAACTCCCGGGTTTTTTGGATCGCTTGTTTTGCGATCGCAAACGGTTCCAGCGCCGAATCGATGCCCCAGACGTTTACCCCGTACTCCACAAATTTAAAGACCGTCTTTTCGCTCAGCGTATACTGCATCCAGTTGGGCGTCAAAATCGCCAGTCCCTCCCCGTGGGTGATGTCGTAGAATGCGCTGAGTTCATGCTCCATCGGGTGCACTTCCCACTCGACCGGCGCGCCGTAGGAGCACATGCCGTTGATAGCAAGGCTGGACGCCCACATCAAATTCGCGCGCGCTTCGTAGTCGTTTGGCGTTTCCAGCGCGATTTTACCATATTGGATGCAGGTCCTCAGCAGGCTTTCGCAGAACCGCGCCTGGATATAGGCGCCTTTTTCGTGGTTAAAATAGTTTTCAAAAATGTGGCTCATAATATCGGCCGTACCCGCCGCGGTCTGCTTTTTGGAAACGCTGTACGTGTATTCCGGGTCAAGGATAGAGGCGCGGGGCTTGAGCAGGTCGCTTCCGGTTCCCAGTTTTTCGTTGGTCTGAAGGTTGGAAATGACCGCGAACGCATCCATTTCCGAGCCGGTCGCCGCGAGCGTCAGCACCGAAACGACCGGGAGCGCCGCTTTTATGTTATCCGGATTAGTCACCAGATCCCACGCATCACCCTCATAAAGCGCACCCGCCGCGATCACTTTGGCGCAGTCGATGACACTGCCGCCGCCCACCGCCTGCACCACTTCGATCTTCTGCTCTTTGCAGATGGCGGCGCCTTCGCGTACCGACTCAATGCGCGGGTTCGGCTGAACGCCTGAAAGTTCGGCTACGTGCGCTTGGTTTCCGTTTAGGATTTGCAAAACGGTATCGTAAAGGCCGGTTTTTTTGATACTTCCCCCGCCGTATACCAGCAGAACCCTCGAGCCGAGAGAGAACACTTCCGCGCCCAAACTTACGATTTTGCCTTTTCCAAAATGGATACGGGTCGGAATCGAATAATCAAAATTTTGCATCAAACGCCCTCCCTATTTTTGTTTGTTTTGCCGTTTTATTGCTTCTAATATTATAGCACATGCGCCCTAAAATACTATCCCTTTTTCCGTTAAGAGCCAATCGATTCGTTCTTCTATTCGTTTATACCTTCATGAAGTAAATCCTGCAAGAAAATGCAGGAGCTATTCCTTTTTTATATGGTTGTCATGTATATAGGCACATTGCACGAATCAAAAGGAATCGTTTATATCAAATCACTTTTTTGGTGTTATTTTCAACAAAAATGCTCCCCATTTATGCAATAAAAATATAAATATCAAAGCATTTTTGGAGTGTTTATCTATTTACAAAAAGCCGGAGCCTGTGGTATAATTATACGGGTTAAACTGTTTGACAATTAACAAACTTTTTATTTTGCATTTTTTCCGTCAATTTTTCATGCCGCTGTGCGGTAAACATGAATCAAAGGGTGAACGAAATGGAGAACCAACTCAGTTTTGAAAAAGCGGAGGAGATCCTAAATGCCTACGGGCGCAATCCCTCCTCCCTCATTGCCATCATGCAGGACATCCAAAGCGAATATCGCTACCTGCCGCAAAGTATTCTTGAATACATTGCAGAAGGCCTCGGGGTCAGCATCGCAAAAGTGTTCAGCGTTGCAACCTTTTACGAAAACTTTTCTTTGGAGCCAAAAGGAAAATACGTCATCCGTATCTGTGACGGGACAGCCTGTCATGTGCGCAAATCTATCCCAATTTTGGACGCTCTGCGCAGTGAACTGAATCTTTCCGAAAAGAAAAAAACCACAGACGACATGCTGTTCACAGTCGAAACGGTGTCCTGCCTGGGAGCCTGCGGACTGGCTCCTGTGCTGACCGTAAACGACAAGGTCCATTCGGCCATGACGCCGGAAAAAGCGATCGCACTGCTGGGTGAACTGAAGGAGGGCAAAGAAGATGCATAAAATCGTTTCTTATGATGAGTTGGCCCGCCTGCGTGAATTTTCAGCCGGTTCTTTAGAAAAACAGAAAAAGAAAGTGCTGGTCTGCGGCGGCACAGGATGTGTAGCCGGCGGATCGTTACATATTTATGATCGGATCAAACAGATGTGTGAAGCCAAAGGGCTTGACGTCTGTGTGGAGCTCAAGCACGAGCCGCACGGCGACAACATCGGGCTTAAAAAGAGCGGATGCCACGGCTTCTGCGAGATGGGCCCCCTGCTCAAGATCGAGCCGCTGGGTGTGCTTTACACCAAAGTAAAAGTGTCCGACTGCGAAGAAATCGTAGAAAAAAGCATCGTGAACGACGGAATCATCGACCGCCTGCTGTATGAGCTGGACGGAAAAAAATATCAGCATCAGGAAGAAATTCCGTTTTATAAAAAACAAACCCGCCTCGTGCTGGCCAACTGCGGACAGTCCGACGCGGAAGATGTCTTAGAATATATCGCCAAAGGCGGCTATGCGGCGCTTGCAAAGGCGCTCTCGTCCATGTCGGATGAAGCGGTCTGCAAAGAGATCTTAGAATCCAACCTGCGCGGACGCGGCGGCGGCGGCTTCCCCACCGGAAAAAAGTGGGATCAGGTGCGCCGTCAGGCGGAACCGGTCCGGTATGTCGTCTGCAACGGCGACGAGGGCGACCCCGGCGCATTCATGGACCGCTCGATCATGGAGGGCGACCCGCATAAAGTGCTGGAAGGCATGCTGATCGCCGGATACGCCACCGGCGCGCACGACGGCTATATTTATGTGCGTGCGGAATATCCGCTGGCGGTCAGCCGGTTGAAAACCGCAATCCGCAAAGCGGAAGCATTGGGACTGCTGGGCGAAAATATCCTCGGTTCCGACTTCTCGTTCCATATGCATATCAACCAAGGCGCAGGCGCATTCGTCTGCGGCGAAGGCAGTGCACTGACCACCTCGATTGAGGGCAAGCGCGGCATGCCCCGCGTCAAGCCGCCCCGCACCGTTCAGCAGGGGCTATTTGGCAAACCGACCGTTCTCAACAACGTCGAAACGTTCGCCAATGTGCCGGATATTATCCTCAAAGGCGCTCCGTGGTTCCTGTCCATCGGTTCTAAAAACAGTCCGGGTACCAAGGCGTTCGCCCTTACAGGCAACGTCAACAACACCGGACTCATCGAAGTACCGATGGGAACGACCCTGCGGGAAGTAATTTTCGACATCGGCGGCGGCGTGAAGAACGACAAAGCCTTTAAAGCGGTTCAGGTCGGCGGCCCTTCCGGCGGCTGCCTGACAAGCGAACACCTTGACTTGCCCATGGATTTCGATTCGCTCAAAAAAGTGGGCGCTATGATCGGTTCCGGCGGTCTGGTGGTCATGGACGAAAGCACCTGCATGGTAGAAGTGTCCCGCTTCTTCATGAACTTTACCCAAAACGAATCGTGCGGCAAGTGTGTCCCCTGCCGGGAAGGCACCAAGCGGATGCTGGAAATTCTCGAGCGCATCGTGCATGGAAACGGCGCTCCCGAGGACCTCGACCTGCTGACCGAACTGGCCAACACCATTTCGGAAACGGCACTGTGCGGACTTGGAAAAACCGCGGCCTCTCCGGTTAAGAGCACGTTAAAATACTTCCGCGACGAATACGAAGCGCATGTAAACGACAAACGCTGTCCGGCCGGCGACTGTAAAGCACTGCGCGCCATCACCATCGACCCTGCCCTTTGCAAAGGATGCAGTAAATGCGCAAGAAACTGCCCGGTCGGCGCGATCAGCGGCAAGATTAAAGAGCCGTTCCAGATCGATCCTCAGACCTGTATCAAATGCGGTGCCTGCATTGCTGCATGCCCGTTCAAGGCAATCAAGGAGGCGTAAGCAATGAGTAAAGGAATTATGTATATCGACGGCAAGCGCGTCGCTTTTGACGGGGAAAAGAACGTCCTTTCCGTAATCCGCAAAGCAGGGATCGAAATCCCGACTTTTTGTTACTATTCGGAACTTTCTGTTTACGGTGCCTGCCGGATGTGTGTCGTGGAAAATGAATGGGGCAAAATCGAAGCGTCCTGTTCTATGGAGCCGAAAGACGGCATGAAGATCCGCACCAACACCGCCCGTCTGCAAAAGCACCGCAAGATGATTCTGGAACTGCTTTTGTCGGCGCACTGCCGGGACTGCACCATCTGCGAAAAGAACGGACGCTGTAAGCTCCAAGAGCTTGCCTTGCAATACGGCATCCGCAGCATCCGCTTTAACGATACGCGCGAGCGCATGGAACTGGATAAATCCAGCCCCTGCATCATCCGCGACCCCAACAAATGCATCCTCTGCGGCGACTGTGTGCGCATGTGCGAGGAAGTGCAGGGCATGGGCGTCATCGACTTTGCCTACCGCGGCTCGAATTTACAGATCATGCCCGCATTCGGCCGCAAACTCAGCGAAACTGACTGCATCGGATGCGGCCAGTGTGCGGCGGTATGTCCCACCGGCGCCATCACCATCAAAGGCGATATCGGCCGCGCATGGAAAGCCATCCACGACCCGACCAAGCGCGTCATTGTGCAGGTAGCGCCCGCCATCCGCGTTGCGATCGGCGAAGAATTCGGCATGGCGGCCGGAGAAAACGTGATGGGCAAACTAGTTGCCGCGCTCAAAATGATGGGCGTGGACGAAGTGTTCGATACCGCACTGGGCGCCGACCTCACCGTCATGGAGGAAGCCAGCGAATTCCTCAAGCGTCTGGAAAACGGCGGCCCGTTCCCGATGTTCACCTCCTGCTGTCCGGCATGGGTGCGCTATGTCGAGACACGCAACCGCAAATATCTGCCCCATGTTTCCACCTGCAAATCCCCGATGGAAATGTTCGGCGCCACGCTGAAAGCGCACTACAAATCGATGGAGAAAGTGGACGGCAAAGAGGCGGTCGTAATCGCCATCATGCCCTGCACCGCGAAAAAAGGCGAGGCTCAGCGCGAAGAATTTAAGCGCGACGGCTTAAACGACATCGATTATGTCTTGACAACACAGGAAATTAGTACGATGATAAAAGAAAACGGCATCGTATTTGAAAACTTGGAAAGCGAAGCCACCGATATGCCATTCGGGCTGGGGAGCGGCGCGGGCGTCATTTTCGGCACGACCGGCGGCGTTGCAGAGGCGGTCATTCGCCGCTGCTGTGCGCAGAAAGACACCAACACCCTGCGTGAAATCGAGTTTTCCGGCGTGCGCGGCACGGACTTTATCAAAGAAGCCAGCGTGACCGTCGACGGAAAAGAACTAAAAATTGCGGTCGTACACGGGCTGAAAAACGCGCAGGAACTGCTCAAAAAGATCGATTCCGGTGAAGCGTCCTACCACCTTGTGGAAGTGATGTCCTGCTGGGGCGGATGTATCGGCGGCGCAGGCCAGCCGACCGGACGATTCCAGCAGAGAAAGGACCGCGCCGCGGGCCTTTACCATGCCGACCAGCTTTCCCAGATCAAACGCTCGGAAGAAAACCCGATGATCATGGCTCTTTACAACGGTGTGCTCAAAAAGAACCGCCACGAGTTACTGCACGTCCATTACGGCAAGCAGGATTGATGAAAGGGGCATCTCTATGATAACACTGGAAGTCTGTGTTGGCAGCGCCTGTCATGTAAAAGGATCCTATAACATCA
>CALLQM010000024.1 GCA_938014855.1 uncultured Clostridia bacterium
CCACCAGTACCGACATAATTCTTCTCATAGCGCCGCCTCCTTATTTGGTTCCCTCACGGGGATCGATTGAGCAGACCAAAACAAACGATTCATCCTTTTTCAGCAGAGCATCGACTGCCGCCGGAATTTCTTCCATCGCTTGGATGTGTGCACAGGGCACTCCATATGCCTGCGCAATTTTACAGAAATCGGGACTGCCGTCCAAACTTACCGCCATTTCCCTGCCGCCGTACTTATTCTGCTGGAGTTCTCGGACAAGCCCAAGATATCCGTTGTGCATAATCACCAGTTTAACAGGCACATTGTGCTGGTGGGCGGTCGCAAGTTCCATCATCACCATCTGAAACGACCCGTCACCGCATACCGTGACCACCTGTTTTTCCGGCGCGGCAAGTTTTGCGCCGATGGCGGCAGGCAGAGCATATCCCATCGTGCCCATTCCGCCTGTGGTAAGGAACCGCCCGTTTGTGATGCGGATATTTTTCGCCGACCAAATTTGGTTTTCCCCCACATCCGCGATATAAATCGCGTCGTCCTCCATGCGTTCGGAAAGCTGTTTGAGAAAAGTACTTGGATTGATGTATCCGTTTTTGTCCTGCGGGCGCACGCTGTTCGCTTTCTCGCGCTGTGTTTGGAGCCACTCCAGCCAGCCGCTCCATTCGCCCGCTACATCCTGCTCGATCAGCTGTTCCGCAACATTCTTTGCATCGCCAACCAACGGAATCGTCGTTCCGAGATTTTTTCCGATTTCCGCCGAATCAATATCGATATGCACCACGGTTGTCATCGATTCCAGTGTTTTTGGCGACGAGACCGCGCGGTCACCCACGCGTGCACCAATCAAAATCAGCAAGTCGCTCCGTTCGACCGCGTGATTTGCCGCCATACTCCCGCTCTGTCCGAGCATACCGAAAAAAAGCGGATGTGTCGTCGGCAGCACGCCAAGCCCCATCAGTGTGGTAACCGCCGGCAGTTTACATTGTTCGCATAGTTTGCGAACGGCCGCCTGTGCGCCCGAAGCAAACACCCCGCCGCCCACGCACAAAAGCGGACGTTCCGCCGAGCGAATCGCCTCTGCCACCCGCCGAATTTGAATAGGATGTCCTTTGGTGCGGGGTTTATAGCCGCGGATGTCCACCTGTTTTGGATAGTGAAAATCAATCATCTGCCGCTGAATATCCACCGGCATATCGATGAGCACCGGTCCTTTTCGTCCGGTGGACGCAAGATAGAACGCTTCTTTAAACACGCGCGGGATATCCGCCGCATCTTTGACCAAATAGGTATATTTGGTGAACGGCTCCACGGAACCGGTGGTGTCGACTTCTTGAAAGACGTCCCGTCCAAGCAGGTCCGTGGGAACCTGTCCCGTAATCGCCACCAGCGGGATGCTGTCCATATAAGCGGTTGCAATCGCAGTGAACAGATTGGTTGCTCCCGGTCCGGACGTCGCCACGCAAACAGCCGGTTTCCCCGTAATTCGCGCATACCCCGACGCGGCATGTCCGGCATTCTGCTCGGTGCGTGTGAGGATATGCCGAATTGAAGATTCCGAAAGGCTGTCATAAAACGGACAGATTGCCGCACCCGGATAACCAAACACCAACGAAACCTGTTCAGCCTGTAAACAATTCACCATTGCCTGCGCGCCAGTAATCATGCTTTCACTTCCCCATCTGAGAATTTGATTCCTGCCTAATTCACTTTTGTCATATCGTCCAAGCTGAGCACTTCCTCGTCTTCAGAAGAGCTTTCCGCCGATTCGGATTGTTCGGACGATTCCGCGGTCTCAGCGGGAGCATCCTCCGGTTCGGGCGCATCCGTCAAATCAACCTGCACATCCGGATATGCTTCACGGAACATCGTTTCCAGTTCGTCAAACATGCGGGCGCTCTGCCGCTCAAACGCCGTCGCATCGAATTCGTAACAGCGCTCATTTTTGACCGCATCGGTAGTATTATAGACTTGTGCATCTTTTAAATACTGCGCGTCCACGGTTTTGTCGTAGAAAATAATATCCGGATACAAATCGACCGCTTTTTCCTGCGGATATTCCCAATCGGTAAATTCCGCCGCCGCGTTTTTGATGCCGATTTCCTCCAAAAGGGTTCCTTCAAACGTATCCCCCGTCGCCATCATCAGCGGCGTCATGCGCAGATAAATTCCCGTAATCGGGCTTTCCATCGATTGTGCGGCGGCAGTGAGCGCGCGGTAATTCTGTTCCAGCGGGTCGAACGTTTCTTCCCCGTTGCGCTCTCCATCAATCATTCCACCAAGAATCGTTCCTGCCGCGACATAAAGTTCTCGAAGCGAATCCATGCTGTCCGCATGCGCCAGAACAACCACTTCCGCACCCATCTGCTGAAGTTCCACCGTGTCTTCCTGCGAGAGCGGCGACGACGAGAACACCACTCGCGGTTCCAAATCTTCAATTGCATCCAAATCGGGCAGCTGGCTTGTACCGCACTGCGCAAGATCACGGACCGAATCGGGGTAATCGCAGTAGTCGCTGACGCCTGTCAGCTGTTCCATCCCGCCCAATTCATAGATAATTTCCGTCAGCGCGGGAGAAAGCGAAACCACCGATTCCGGTTTTTCCTGCAGGCGGATATCACCGACCGCAACGGGCCAGTTTGGGTCAACGGGCTCCTGTGAGGATGCAGGCTCTGCATCGTTTTCTTTTTTACACGCC
>CALLQM010000025.1 GCA_938014855.1 uncultured Clostridia bacterium
CACGATGATGCTGTCCACCGCGTTATAGGTTAGCTGAAATAAGTTTCCTAAGATCATCGGGATCGCAAACCGAATGAGATGCTTTGCGATATTTCCCTCCGTCATGTTGTGTGCCGCCATGCTTTCGCTCCTTTATTCTGTTCGATTCCGCATTTCGCATTTAGGATACGTTCTATTATAAGTCCACTTGACACATTCTGCAAATGTTTTGGTGGCAAGGTTTCACACTTCCCCGCCGCTTTTTTAGCATATCTGCACAGAATCGAAGATTTAATAGGCGATCCTCCAAAATCTACGGAAAAGCATAGCCGGACGGTTTAGAATAAACCGTCCGGCTGTTTGGTTATTTAAAGAAACATTGCTTTTGCCAATCCGAAAAATTCCCGTACCCAATAGGACGGAAGCAGACCCCACGGTGTCACCGACGTCAGCGACGACGGGGCAAGCCCGTTTTGTTTTGCATAGACCGCGGCACGCAGCTGGTGAAAGCCATCGGTTGCGATCGCGGTTTGCGCCGGCAGTGCGTTATCGCGGATGATCTGCGCGGAAAACCGGATGTTTTCCTCGGTGTTGGCGGAGCGGTCCTCCAGGTAAATGCGCTCCTGCGCAATCCCAGCTTCCATGAGCTGATTTTTCATGACCTCGGCTTCGGAAAACTGCTCCTGCTGGTTTTTTCCGCCCGAAACCACGACCGGTGCATCCGGATGCGCCAGTAGATAGCGCTGTGCGGCATCCAGACGATACCGCAGCATCTTGGAGGGTTCCGACCCGATGGCCTGACACCCCAAAACGACGACCGTCTGCGCCTGCTCGTCCGGCATATCAAAAGCCGCCGCAAGCATCAGCGCCGAAAGAACACCGGCTCCCAGAATGCAAAGGGCAAATCCTGCGGCAAACACCTTCCGCCATACTTTCCAGCGGCGAAAAGGCTGTGTGCGGCGTCTGTCCGAAGCTTTATGCAGACTTCGGTGGATGCGGTCGCTGTTGGTGCGCTCCGGCAGGTTCCAGCATAGGCACAGCGCCAGCAGCAGCCCGCCGAATACGAGCAGCGCCGCGGTTCCTGTATGGAAAATGCCATAGAGCAAAAACGGCAGCAGTCCAAAAAACAAGCAGAGTGCCGCAATCAAATACCCGAATGCTTTTATGATATTGTGCATGATACTTTTTAATCTCCCAAGATCTTATCGATTTGTGCCAATTCCTCGGCGGAAAACGTCAGATTTTTTAAGGTGTCAAGATTTTCCCGAATCTGAGAAACTCTGGATGCACCGATAATCACCGACGTCATCGGTTCTTTTTCCAAAACCCAGGCAAGCGCCATCTGCGCGAGGGACTGTCCCCTTGCCTGTGCGATTTTGTTGAGCTTTTTGGCTTTTTCCACTTTTTCCGGCGTGACACGCTTTGCAACAAACGAATCCTTGTTTTTCCCCGCACGCGAACTTTCGGGGATGCCATGGAAGTATTTGTCGGTCAGAATGCCCTGCGCCAGCGGCGAATAAGCGATTGCGCCGACGCCTTCCTTTTTAAGAACGTCGAAAAGCCCGTCCTCCGGCCAGCGGTCAAACATCGAATAGCGCGGCTGATGGATGAGGCAGTGCACGCCCAGCTGTTTTAAGATGCCCAGAGCCTGCTTGGTCTGCTTCGCATCGTAATTGGAAAGCCCGACATACAGGCACTTGCCCTGCCGCAGAGCGGTTGCGAGCGCCTCCATGCTTTCCTCGATCGGCGTGTCCGGGTCGGGGCGGTGGTGGTAAAAGATGTCCACATACTCAAGCCCCATGCGCCGCAGGCTCTGATCCAGACTGGAAAGCAGGTATTTTTTGCTCCCCCAGTCGCCGTAAGGACCGGGCCACATGGTAAATCCGGCTTTTGTGGAGATCACCATCTCGTCGCGGTAAGCACTTAGATCCTGCTTTAAGAGTTTTCCAAATGTCTCCTCCGCGGAACCGGCGGGCGGGCCATAGTTGTTGGCAAGGTCAAAATGCGTAATCCCCGCGTCAAACGCGGTAAAGACCATCTCCCGGCTGGTTTCAAACGGGACACATCCTCCGAAATTCTGCCAGAGTCCCAGAGAAATCCGCGGCAGCAGCAGACCGCTTTTGCCGCAGCGCTTATAGGGCATTGCTTCATATCTATCTGCACTGGCTAAATACATCTTGTTCCTCCTCATCTCTCATTTTGATTCTATGATACCATAGCTGTCAGTCCTATTGGACTTCCCTGCCGCTTTCGCGGCAGAAAACCGGCAAAGCCGATTTCGGCTGTGATGCAACATTGTTAGCATATCCATGCATTGCGCATCGGGGCGGCAGTGAGCACCGCGAACGAATCGCCCTGCGCATAGAAAGTATAATGTACGCTTTGCGGCGATGCTGCATGCGGTAGAAAGCAGCATTGCGCATCGGGGCGGCAGTGAGCACCGCGAACGAATCGCCCTGCGCATAGA
>CALLQM010000026.1 GCA_938014855.1 uncultured Clostridia bacterium
TCCTTAAACAAGGACAGGTGTAAAAGCCTGCGGTACCACCTTGATTGATGCACAAATGCATCCACCTTAATCAGAGCGCCAACACGCCCCTCGCCGTTTAACGCTGGCCTGCGTTGCGGAATACTTGGCATCAAGCTGTTCGCCGCACCCTCTGGAGTCCATTTATCCGCTCCGCTCTCGTTCAGGTTTCCAGCATCCCCGACTCTCTGTGCGTGCGCTTGCGGTTTTATCTCTCCATCATCGGTTTATGGCTCATATTAAACCATAAAAGTCTTGGTTTGTCAAGACCTTTTCTATTCTATGCATTGATTTGTTTAGTCGTTCCTTTCAGCACCAACGGGAATTTCCCTTCACAGCGAAGCACATCCACAATTGCAATTGCCGCGGCCGCCTCCACAACCGGAACAGCCCGCACCACGACGCAGGGGTCATGTCTGCCTTTGATGCTGAGCTGTGCGGGTGCATTTTTACAAAAATCAACCGTTTCCTGCGGCTGAGAAATCGACGGGGTGGGCTTAAATGCCGCACGGAACACAATCGGCATACCGGAGGAGATACCGCCTAGAATTCCGCCATGATGATTTGTTTTTGTTTTGATCGCATCGCTTGCTATAACAAAGGCGTCGTTGTTTTGGGAACCCCGCAGATCTGCGGCGGCGAACCCTGCACCGAATTCGATTCCTTTGACTGCGGGAATGCCGAATATGATCGAGGAAATGCGGTTTTCAATGCCGTCAAAAATCGGCGAACCAATACCGGCGGGAACTCCGATGATTCCACATTCGACAATTCCGCCGACAGAATCCTGCTCCAAACGTGCAGATTCAATAGCTTGACGCATCTGCTCGCCTGCTTGTTCATCGAGAACTGGAAAAGCGGATGTTCCCGCTTTCAGCAGAGTGCCTGAATCCAAGGTGACGTCTTTAAAACGTGCATCATCAATACCTGCCACGCGTGCAATATGCGCGCCAATCAAAATGTTCTGCGATGCAAGAAGCTGTTTTGCAATGCCGCCCGCGAATACGAGCGGCGCGGTCAAGCGCGCCGAAAAATGCCCGCCGCCGCGTACATCGTTAAAGCCGCCATAGCGCAAAAAGCCGGTATAATCGGCATGACCTGGACGCGCCAAAGAAGAAAGTTCGGCGTAATCGCTGGAGTGTGTGTCGCTGTTGCGGATAAATGCGGCAAGCGGTGCTCCGGTCGTTGTGTCATTGTGCAGTCCGGATAGAATTTCCGGGCGGTCTGTTTCCTTGCGCGGGGTACTGGTTTTGTCTCTGCCGGGAGCGCGGCGTTTCATAAACGCATCCAGTGCGTCAAAATCCAACTTGAGCCCTGCGGGCATGCCGTCGATGACCACTCCAATTCCGGCACCGTGGCTTTCGCCAAATAAGGATATTTGAAAAGTTTTTCCCCAGCTAGATGACATCGCAACGACCTCCAAGTTTTCTTAGATCTTCAAAAAAGTTCGGGTAGGATTTATTAACAGCCTGTGCCCCGCGGATGATGACCGGCTGTTTGCAAAATAGTGCCG